>CAZVQM010000001.1:0-56622 GCA_964629265.1 uncultured Candidatus Saccharibacteria bacterium
GTCGAAGACCATGCAAACTTCGCCTCCCATTGTTTTAAACACGTAATAGGCTCGCCCTAAATATTCAACCATCCAATCTTTTAAAAAGCAGGTTTCTTCGCTTGTTGCATAAGCTCTCAAAATTCCGCCTCCTATTGTCGAAAAATATATTGGCTCGCGGAAAACGTTTTTTATGGAAGATTGTATTCTTTCTTGAGCTCTTGGATCCCTTCTTCAAAAGAGATCTTCGGCTCCCAGCCGAGGAGTTCTTTTGCTTTCCTGTTGTCCGCGAGTGTTTCGTGGACTTCGCCCTCGCGCGGATTCGTAAATTCCCACTCGCCGCCGATCATTTGGGCGACCTCAAGAACGCTATAGCTTTTCCCCGTACCAATATTTATAATCTCCCCCTTTCCGACACTCGCCGGTGACATTGAAAGAAGATTTGCTGCCGCGACGTCCCAGACGTGGGTAAAATCGCGCCGCTGTTTACCATCGGGGACCACAGGCATAGGACGATTATTTTTCCTTTCCTCCAAAAAAATCCCTATGACGGTCGCATACGGCCCGTCTTTTGAGGTGGTTTGGCGCGGCCCGTAGACATTGAAATACCGAAGCGATACGGTCTCAAGCCCGTAGAATTTTGACGCCATTTGGCAATACTGCTCGCCAACGCGCTTTTGAATCGCATAGGGAATCACGGGCTCCGGAGCCATGTCTTCTTTGAGGGGCATGGGATGGCGGGGCCCGTAGGCCGAAGAAGAAGCGGAATACACCACACGCGAAACCCCGGCATCCCGCGCGGCAAGAAGGACATTGAGAGTTCCGGTGATATTTATATCATTGGTGAGCTTCGGCTCTTTAATTGAGTATTGCATCCGCGGCTGAGCCGCGACATGAAAAATGCCCGCGGTACCCGCGAAAATCGCGGGAAGTTTTTCCGCATCACGAATATCGACTTCATGGAACGTGGCGCCCGGATTCAGACGCTCGCGCTTCCCCGTCAATAAGTTGTCTATCACATGGACGTCATCGCCCCGCCGGACGAGCTGGTCTACGACGTGCGAGCCGATAAATCCCGCTCCTCCGGTAACCACGTATTTTGCCATGACAGTATGTTAATCGATTTTTGTAAATTCCTTCTTTACCTCCGGGCTCCGAACGCCAAGTTTTTTCGCAATCCACTCATAATCATGGACACTTACGTCATCGGGCGTAAGCCCTTGATCACGCAAAAGCTCCTCGTTGTATGTGCGGTCTGCAGCAAGAAGCGCACGAACCCGCGCGAGCCCCCGCTCCTCGGCGTGCGCGATTAAGCCATCGGTATCTTTCACAAAACAGTACCCTCCGTATCCGCGGTAGCCGCCGTGATACACGTCTAAATGCGAAGCGCCGATCCGCGAGTCCGCGGAAAACGCCGCTCGAATTTTTTCGTAATCGACGCCGTGGTGAGACGCAATATCGTATATCGCGTTCGCAAAAACAACTTTGCGCGCAAGGAGCACATTTCCCGCATACTTCACGATCTCTGCTTCCGTTGCCGTAAGATCGAGCGAATCAGAAGGGGAAGAAACCGACGCTGCCGGCAGGAGCGCGAGAATGTCTCCTGCCGCGCTGCGGCTTTCCGCGGTCCAACCCACGAGCTGTCGGTCGGGATACACAAAGTCTTCCCATGCGCGTTGCTCCGTCAAAAATTCGGGGTTGAACAAAAACCGATGCATCGGGAATTGCTTTTGCAGCCGTTCAGTTGTCCCGGGCGGAACCGTTGATTTAAGGATGATGATTTTCGACGACGCGAACTCCGCAACCGCCGACTCCACAATACTCGTATTCGCCGCGCCGGATGCGGCCCGCGGCGTGGGAACAGCAACAAACACGATATCGGCGCGCTCCACGTCGTCAAAAAATCCCTTTGCCGGATCGCGGTCGAATAAAAAAAGATTCTCGCCGCGCGTGAGTCCCCGCACCGCCTCGAAGTAACGTTTAAGGGGCATCCCCACCATGCCGACACCCACAACACCGATGCGCATACCATTCATCAAAAAATATAACTGATCCTCTACGGCACTTGTTTCAACGCCTCAAGAAGACGATCCACATCCGCACCGCGGTCAGGAGCAATGGCGCGCGCTTCCTCCGCGGCGCGACGCGCCTCTTCCCCGCGGCCAGCTTGGCCGAGCAATGCGGCGTATATGAGCCGATTCTCAAAGCTTGTCGGGTTCACTTCCGTAAGGCGTTTATAGACCGAAAGCGCGTTTGCGTAATCCCCCACCTGACGATAGACCTGTCCCACACGAGTAAGCACCTCCGCGTTTAATGCGCTGATTAAGAGCTCGGAACGGACTTCCGCAACAAGATCAGATTTCCCGGAAATAAGCGACAGCATCAGCAGATTCGCGCCGGCCTCGTGGTAGTTCCGGTCAAGATCCCATGCGGACCGCAGCACCTGAATCGCTTCATCGCCTCTTCCCATGCTCAAATAGAGCTGCGCCAGCTGAAAATAAATGATCTGCTTTGTGGGACTTACGCGAATTGCTTCTTTAAGGACCTGCTCCGCCTCACCCGCGGCCGTAGGATCAAAAAATGCTTTTTGAGACAGGAGTGCTCCAAGAAAAAGAAGATGCTTCACGTCTCTTCCCGGACCCACTGTCTCCTTCTTAAGCTCATCAATGGTAAATTGCAAAAATGCTCTCCGGTCACCATCGGGAAACGACTCATTTGCCGCGATGCCACGAGCAAAATTCGAAAGCTGTTCCCGCACTTCGGAGTCACCAAAAGTATTAAATGCAAGCGCCTCTTCAAATGCGGCTGTAAGTTCCGAAAGCGTGAACGTTTGATGCGTACTGGGAAAGTTGAGCGCACGGATAAGCGCTTTTGACTCTTGGATCGGCTTCACGTGAAGATAGTAACCGCCAAAGGAAAACGCCACAAGGAAAAGTGCTGTAGCCGCATACGCTTTTCCAGACGCCTCTCGCCGATTCTCAAGCGAGCGGGGAATGACAGTCGGCGTTGGAACAGAAGCCGAAGAAAAATGAACGTACGCAAGGAACGCAAAAAACAAAAGGTACGTATTCAGGTTATCGAATACGAATATGTTTTGGAAAAAGTACGAAAGAAAGAGTGCCGACAGAACAATACCGTACCAGGCGCGCAATGCGCCGCACGCCACCGCACGCCACATCATGAAAAATGCCGAGCCGAAAAGCCCGAGGTACAAAAGTAACCCAGAAAAACCCGTATTAATAAGCCAGTCAAAAAACACATTATGGGAGCGGTCAAACCACGGCTCCTGGGCGAAAAGCCCGGGTTCGAAATATTTCTGAAACACGAGATAGTAATTCTCCTGGCCCCAGCCGAGAAACGGCCGTTCGAGCGCGGCTTTCGCAGACATCTGCCATATGAGGAATCGCGACTTAATCGTGGTCTCCTGGAGCGAATATTTCGTGATGCGATTGAGCGCCGGGCGAGATAGCACAAACTCCGAATCCCGTATACTCCAGAAAAAGAACGGAAGCGCAATACTCACAATGAAAAAAGCCAGCGCGCATTTCCGACCGAGCGACCAGCCGGAATAAGGACCCATCCCGGATTGGTTCTCCAAGTCGTTTCTCCCTTTTCTATTCCCAAAGAATTGAACTTCTGCGGCTATCCGCGGCCAAAACCACACAACGGCACCGACAAACGGAATAAGGATAAGTGCCAACGCGAGGGTCACACCGCGTGTCGCCGTAAAATAGATAATCGCAAGCTCAAAAACCATTATCGCCGCGTAGAACGCGGTTCGCCACCACTTACCCCACCACTGATATAAGAAAAGAGCAAGGAGCCATACGTGAAAAAGAAGGTACGCGGCCAAGTATGTGGGGTTTCCGATTGTCGAATCAACCCGGAAACCTCCCTGCAGCGAAACGCGGTATCCCATTTTTTGAAGCAGAGCCACGTACGAGACCGCGATGCTCGCGAAAATCGTCATGTGAAAAAATACCATCCATTCGCGCTTCGAGAATACCGATGCAAGCATGACAAAATAAAGATAGAGATGGAAAAGCATCAGGAACCCTTCCATGCGCTCGTAGTTCGAGAAAAACGCGCGGTACGGATTCGGACTGAAAAAATCCGCAAGGAAGAGCACAACAATGAGTGCCGTCGCAACCTTAAAAAGAGGCGTTAGGCGCGGACGATATTCTTCCTTTAAAACAGCGAGTCCCACCCAGAACGCAAAAATGATTTCAATGATAATCCGAAACGCGAAATTCTTCCCGGTGATGAACGGGAAGAGCATGGATGATGAGACGTAGAGGGGCAAGAACGGAATTGTCCAAAGCCCGATTTTTACAATCCAGAGGGAAAATTGTTCAAACGCACTTTTTCTCATGTTCGCGGCGTATAGAATAAAGCGCTACATTATTTTAAACCATCGAAAAAAGGCATAGCGGAGCAAAAACGTCCCGCCGACGACAATAGTGCTCGAAATAAGCGTTGGAATCAGAAAAAAATCAATCAAGAGCCACAAAAGAATGATATTGAGAAGCGAAAAAAAACTGCCCATCCATGCGTAATGAATAAAGCTTTTTTCCGCAAAAAAACCGATAAGAGGTATTCGCTTCAATATTTCGAGGATGCGCGCCATATCAAAAAACACTTGCTCCAGTATACTCGCTTCCCCGCAACACTTCAATAGGGGGTTGACGATAAATTCTGGGACTGATACTGTTAAGGCAGCAACCGATGGAGGGATGTTATGGATGACGACACCGAACGCGCACTAATCAACTATCTGGCCGAGTGGAAACGATATGAACAAGAAGCGATGGGACGAGGCGCCTCCACGAGCGGATCAGGAATCATCACAAACATAGAAAAAATAGAACAAATGCTCGATCCGAAATAGCGGGGAAACCCGCTTTTTTCTCTACGTGTTATACTCTATATATATGAAACCAGTCAAACTTTCGCTTATCGCGCCGGCGCATAACGAAGAAGATAATATAAGACCTTTTGTAGAGAAGGTCCTTGAAACATTCAGGAAAAATTCGATTGAAGGCGAAATCATCATGGTGGATGACGCCTCGAACGACCGGACGCGAACGCTGCTTCACGAACTGAAGGCGCGAACACCGAACATGCAGATCATCGAAAACCGCGTCCGCATGGGAATCACCGGTTCGATCCAGCAGGGATACGACGTGGCGCAAGGAACGTACATCATCTTTCTCCCTTCTGATCTTCAATCGGACCCGGGAGAAGATATTCCAAAGCTTTTAGAACCGCTCGAACAAGGGTACGACATCGCGGCGGGATTCCGGCAAAACCGCGTGGAAGAAACGGTAAAAATCATCTCTTCGAGGATATTCAACGCGGTCTCGCGGATTCTTTTTGGCGTATCGTTTCGGGATCTTGGGTGGATCAAGGGATTTAGGCGCGACATCCTCGATGAGCTTGGACCGCTTCGCTCGGACTGGCACCGCTTTTTTTTGATCCTTGCCGCGGAAAAAGGATTTAAAATTCTTGAAGTGCCGACAACGGTCTACCCGCGAAAATTCGGAAAGTCAAAATTCGGAAAAACGGGATTTGGCCGCGCGTTCGGTGCTCTTTTGGATATCATTTCGATCCGGCTTTTGCTCTCGTTTTCCCGGAAACCCATGTTTGTCTTCGGGTCGCTCGGCGGCATCTCGCTTTTCGCGGGTTTTGCCGGCGGATCATACCTTATCTATCTCAAGATCGCACAGGGCTCCATCGGAGCCCATATCCCGCTTCTCTTCTTCGTGGTCCTCTCCGTAATCTCGGGCATCCAATTTTTCATGTTCGGCTTTATTGCCGAGATGATTGCAGGGATAAAGGAAAAAAAGAAATAGTGCACACCGTAATCCTTTTCGATCTCTATTGACTTTCGTGCGGAGACATCAGATAATACCGCAATGATCCTTTCGGAGAAACTGATGCAAAGAGACGTCGTGCATATCGTCTTCCACAGCATTCGAGAGCGCGAAGACGAGGGGTTCGGCGATCCGTGGACAACGCCGGAACGCTTGAAAACAATCGTCGGACATCTCCTCGAGAATGATTGGACGATTCTTTCATGCGCCGAATTTGTCTCGAAGCGCGACCAAGGCGAACTCGACCCCGCCAAACGATACGCGACAATCTCGTTCGACGACGGATACCGCGACAATCTCGCGGCAGCGCAAATTCTCCACGGCCTCGGAGTGCGAGCAACGTTTTTCATCATCTCTTCGACCATTCGCGGTATCATACCGGTATCCCATCGATTCCGCATAGTTCTTTCGCAGATCGCCCCGCATCTCTCGGTACAGAAAATAAAAGACAGTCGGATGCGGTTGCGCCATCTGGTGGAAGAATTCCTCGGCGACCATCCGGCGGGAAACGAACTCTTTACCCGTATTGCGCGGGTACTCGGTCTCAACGAGCAGAAACTTGTGCGTACGTTCTACCTTACCAAGAAGGAGATCCGGGGCGTAGAAGCACTCGACATGGAAATCGGATCTCATTCCGTGCACCACCTCTTTATAAATGAGCTTTCTCTCAAAGACGCAAAAAAGGAGATTGCGGCCTCGCATCAAGAGATCTCCGCCGTCGCATCTCCTCCGCGCTCGTTTGCATGGCCCTATGGCGCATGGGAGACGACGCCGGAGAAAGAAGAAAAGCTCTTTTCGCTCGCGTCGAAAATCTATGAAAGCGGCTGGGGATACCACCGTATACCGGTCGCAATCCGCGAGAACGAACGCTGGGCAATCTCCCGCATCGACGAAGCGGCATTCGAAGACGCAATAGGAATCGCTCCCTTGCCCTAGAGGCAAGGGTTTTTTGATACCGAGTATTTACGAGATGTATTCTATGGCGAGCTTCCTCCCCAGAACAGCAGACCGGAGCGCGGCTTCGCATATGTGTACGGTCGCCAGATCTTCTCTCCCGATATTTTTCTTTGCGTCATACGAGACGGGGTCATGATCCGCCAGAGAGCGAAAGAAATACGAAAACTCGTCCGCCAAGGGATCACCTTTTTCGATCGGCGGAACACGGGGTTCTAAAGAGCCGGACGCATTCCCCGCGGCGTCAATGGAAAAATCATATACGCGCATTTCCTGCTTTTCCAAATCGGCATATATTTTTTCCCGATCCGTAATCACCCAAAAATCCCGCGCTTTTTCCGGATGCACGCAGGAAAGTTCGAGCGACGCAAAAAAATCCGGATAGATGAGGTTCACCATCGCCGAATCCTCTCGCTCGGGATCCAAAAGGTTCTGCCGCTCTGCGAATACGCTCGCCGGTCGGCGATCAAGGATAAAGTTTAAAATGTCGAAGAAGTGGATTCCGAAATTGAAAATAGCGCCGGAATCCGCCCAGAGCCGATTCTTGCCGCCGATGCAACGGCCGGTGATATAATGAATCTTTTGTCCGGCGGCGAGTTTCTCCTTGAGCGCGCGCACAACCGGATGAAAACGATAGAGATATCCGACGGAAAGAACAAGCGCTTTTTCATGAGCGAGCCGCACAAGTTCTGCGCTTTGCCGCGTAGAAAGCGTCATCGGCTTTTCCACGAGGACGTGTTTCCCTTCCGCGAGCGCCGACTGCACTATGTCGAAATGAAGAGCCGTGGGTGCTGCGACCAGAAGTGCGTCAACACGCGGAAGAAGTTCCCGATAATCGGAGTAATACGAAACACCGAGGCCCTTTGCAAAATCCGCCTTTGCCGGATCGGGATCCGCAATGCCGACAAACTCACACGCGAGGCGTCCAATGGTTTTTGCGTGGTTTTGTCCCCACCGGCCGCAGCCCACAAGACCAATCTTTACGCGCTTTTTTTCTACCTCCTCCATGATAGTATGACATCCCGTACATATTCCATTTCCTTTTTCTCCATAGTTGGGAAAAGCGGAATCGAAACAATTTCCCCGACAACCCGTTCCACATTCGGCAACGATGCGGAAACGGGATACGCCGGTTGCTTGTGGAGAGGAATCGGATAATGCACGTTTGTTTTCACTCCTCGTTCTTCGAGAAATGCTCGAAACCCTTCGCGCTGCGACGCATCTTTTACCCGGACGACGTAGAGATGATAGACGTGCTCCGCCGGGTATCCCGGCGGAGGCGAGGGAAGAATCACGGATGCTCCATCAAGATGCTCACGGTAAAATGACGCGATTGCCCGACGCTCGCGATTATGTTCGTCAAGATGCGCGAGCTTTACGCGAAGGATCGCGGCCTGGAGGCCGTCAAGGCGTGAATTCGCCCCGACGTATTTGTGGCTAAACCGGCCCCCTTCTTCACCGTGCGCGCGGAGCGCTCTCACGCGTTTTGCGATTGCCTCATCGTCGGTCACTACTGCCCCGCCGTCTCCCATAGCGCCGAGATTTTTTGACGGAAAAAAGCTGAACGCGGAAGCGGCGCCAAACGTGCCGACTTTTTTCCCTTGAAACGTCCCTCCGTGCGCCTGCGCGCAATCCTCAAGGATGGGAATATTTCTTGACCTTGCGATTTGGGTGATGCGCCCCATGTCGGCGGCCAATCCGTAGAGGTGGACGGGCACGATCGCCTTTGTTTTTGGCGTAATCGCTCGCTCGATTTTTTCCGGATCAATATTGAACGTGGCAGGGTCAATATCTACGTACACCGGTCGCGCGCCCGCGCGCAAGATGGCTTCCGCGGTCGGGAAGGCGGAAAGCGAAGTCGTCGCGACCTCGTCGCCCGCGCCGATGCCGAGCGCAAGGAGCGAAAGGGTAATCGCGTCCGTGCCGTTTCCGACGCCTACCGCGAATTTTTTCCCGACCCATGAGGCAAACTCCCGCTCAAACGCCTCAACTTCCTCACCGAGGATAAAAGAGGATTTCCGAAGAACTCGGTCGATCGCCTCGTCGAGTTCGCGGCGCATCGATTCATGGATGCGCGTAAGGTTAAGAAGCGGAATGTCTTTCATGGTTACTCGCTCTCGTCTTTGTCGCCGATGGACGAAAGGCGTTCTTCCACCGTCATATAGAACCGCGCGGGATTCCCGATGACGATAACGCCCGAGGGCACGTCTTTTGTGACGACCGCCGCCGCTCCGACCAAACTCCCTTCCCCTATGACGACACCGGGAAGTATTATTGCACCCACGCCTATATAGGCGCCCCTTCGTATCACTGGCCCTGCGCGGACTTTTCTTTTTTCCGGAAGAAACGTGTATTTGAGATCAGCCATGACAACGCCAGGCGCTATTTTCACGTCATCTTCGATCACGGTATGCTCCGCAATAAAACAGCGCGAATGAATACGGACGTTCGATCCGATCGTTGCAAAAGGAGAAATCTCGGAACCAGAGCCGATCGAGACGTTCCGCCCGACTGACACACGCTCGCGAATAACGGCGTGGTGTCCGGTGGAGAACGAATCGCCAATCGTCCCTCCGGCATATACCGCGGTCCCGTGGCGCAACACAGCGCCTTTTCCGATGGAAAGCGGGAGCTCCCCGGACCGCGCCCCGCGCGGCGGAATACCCAAAGAGACCCACTCCTCTATGGTGGACCCATCGCCTACAGAAACATTGGGATGAATTTTATACTTCACACAGAAAGACCCTTGATTACACGCGCTCTTCGCCGTTTTATCCAATCATACCCTATAACGCATGAAAAGGAAGAAAGGATAAACATGAGGGAATTGACCGGGTAGCGCAGCCGTCCCTGGTCAGAAAACGCGCCAACCATGCTTGTTGTAGCATAATAGCCGATGAGCACGACGAAGACGAGCGCTGCGGCGCGCTCCTTCCCGCCACGCAAAACCGCAACCGCCGCGCCGCCGATCCATGCGAAAAATACGGCGAGCCAAAACATGCGGCCAACGATAGGAATCGCAAAATATGGCCCGAGATGCTCGCGCGCCATGCGATAAAACTCACCAAATCCTTTCGTGAATATGGTAACAAGCGGATTAAACGTGAGATTACGATCGGGGATCACACGGAAGTGGCCCAAATACGACGTATAGAGGTCTTGGGTAAAGAATGCCTGTCCTGCAACAACAAGGACCACCGTTGCTTCTTTCGGATGCTCCCGAATAATGCGAAATCCCTCTTGCGCGAGAACGCTTCCCCACCGCGGGTCCTCCCGAACCTCCTTGACACTTACGCCGTAGCGCTCGGCAATGCCGCCAAGAAGCTCCTGACGAACGTCACCAAACTCCGTGCCGGTCGCCACGGTTATGACCGAGACCGCGAAATCCGAATAGACATTGCGCAAACCAGTTGTCGCAACGCTAACGGTCCCGAAGTAATAATAGTTCCTGATAAGCCACGGCGAGAGGATGAGAAAAAACGAAACCGCGAAGAGAAAGACCGGCAGCATGCGCTTCCGCACAGCACCCATCGCCCATAAACCCGCTTCCGGTCTTTTCCATGACAAAAGAACGGAGCAAAAAAGGATCGCTACAAAAATAAGAAACACAAATTGCCCGTGCGGACGCGTGAGCGTCGAAAAACCGAGAAAAACGGCGGAAAAAATAGCATCGCGCGACGCGCCGCTTTCGCGAAGCCGAAGGAAAAAATAGAGCGACGCCGCCATAGTGAAGCCCGCAAGCATCTCCGTTGTCGGCACAATACTCCATAAAATCATCTGCGGCTCAAATGCGGCCAGCGCCGCTGCGATTGTGCGGACACGCCGGTCCTCGGTGAAGCGCCCCGCGATCCCCCATACGACGAGAGGAAGAAGTGAACCGAGTATCACGTGAACAAGAACTGCGGGAACAAAAGACCCCGACGCCCAAAGAGACCCCGCAAGGAAAGATAAAAAAAGCGGCGGGAAAAACGCCGAGGGCTCGAAGGGCGGCTCGCCAAGGGTAAATCCATGACCCGCGACAAGGGCGTCCGCGATTTTATAAAACCGCGGAGCGTCAGAAACCAAGAGCGACTCTTCTCCCAAGAACCACACCGCCGAACCAAAGAGCGCAAGCCGCACGAAAAATGCGATGCCAATGATTATCCAAACGGCACGAGGAATATTCCTCATCATGCGCCCGCGATCATACGATAAAATTTTCTACAATAACCGTGTCTTCCGGAATATCAACCTTCGCTGTTTTCCCGATGACCGTGTGCATATGCGCGGGTTTTATGCCGTAGCCCGGACTCTTTATCGTAAGCACGTCCGCAGTAATAACAGTTCCCGCGCGAATCGCGCCGCGAGAAACAACGCTTTTCCCGTGCTTATTGAGCATGCCGATCTCCTTTTCGTCACAGCGAACTTCGGTATCGGCGACCGCCTTCTCAATGCGCCGGATCTGCGAACACATCATGGTGAATTCAAACGGATCCAAACTTACCGTCGAGTGATCCGGACCGGGAAGCGTCTTATCAAGCGTGAAATGCCGCTCAACAGACACCACACCGAGCGCAACTGCCGCTATGGTTGGAATAAATCCAAGCTCATGCCCGGAATATCCCACGGGGATCGGCTGATAACGCTCTTTGAGCGTCTTTATCGCGCCGATATTCAAATTCTCATCCGGCGTCGGGTAGATTGAAACGCACTGCTTGATGATAAGATTCCTATTATGCTCGAGGACGGTATTCACCGCGTCGTCGATCTCATCCAGGGTGGCGGTACCCGTCGACAAAAATAAGGGCTCGGGGTTTCTTGCAACGAATTCGAGAAGCGGTTTTGTGCGAAGATCAAACGACGCGATCTTCCAGCAATCCATGCCGATGCTTGCAAGGATCTCGGCGCTTTTCAAATCAAACGGAGTCACGAAAAACGCAACACCCAAAGAATGAGCATACTCTTTGAGACCCGCAATCTCCTCATCCTTCAACTCCTGGGTAAGTCGATACTCCTCGTAGGTCTTCCCGAACGAGCGTGAATGCGCCTGATTTTTTTCAAGAAGCTCTCGCGCAAAAACGTCCCGTACGGTCCGCTTCTGAAACTTTACGGCGTCTGCTCCGGCGTGCGCCGCGGCCTCAATCGAACGGCGGGCCAAATTGATATTCCCGTTATGGTTATTTCCGATTTCTGCAACGATAAACACGGGATGTCCGGGACCTATCTTTTTGTTGAAAATGGTTACGACTGGTGAAGGCGTATTCATGTAGGTATAGTAAAACCCTTTATGTTTCTTTTTCGATTCGCTCTGCAATAGATTCGAAATCGAGTTTGTGATATTGTAATACTTCGCTGTTGTGTCCGCAGGCGGGAATCTCCTCGACGCCAAGCGAAAGAATGCGCTGTCCCTTCATGTGCGGGGCAAGCGCGCTCCGAATCTGCATGCCTTGGCCAAGCGACACATAGTGATCATCAATGGTAACGACCAGTGGATACCCGTTAAGCGCCTTTGACAACCATGCGCTGTCTACCCGATTCAGCCATGGAAAATTCATAACCGCCGTAGAAATCCCTTTCCCCCGAAGAAGCTCAACGGCTTTTACGGCTTCGGTCATCATCACCGGGCCATAGGCCATAATGAGGACATCGGTTCCTTGAACCAATAACGCCCCCTTCCCAATCTCAAGCTCATACTTTTCTGGTAGGCGGTACGGCGCCTCACTCGCAACGCTCACAAACCGGATATAGGTTGATTCCGGATTTTTTTCAACAGCCCAGCGGATTGCCATACGCGCTTCACGCTCATTTGCGGGCTCAATCGCGACAAGACCAGGTATTCCGCCGAGCGCGGATATATCCCGGACGGACTGATGGGAATGCCCCGGCATTCCTGGAAGAAGCCCGGCAAGCGTCCCTACATAAATAATTCTTTTTTTCTCAGTCGCATTATTGTATATATGCTCATTTGGCCGCGTTGAAACAAAAGCGGCAAACGAATGCGCAATGGGAAGCATCCCTTGGAGCGCAATGCCGCCCGCCATTGAAACCATATCCTGCTCTGCAATGCCGCATTCTACAAAACGGTCTGGGAATTCATTTTTAAACGCGAGAACGCCGGTATCCGGAATCAAATCCGCATCGAGCACTACCACGTCTTTCCGTTCACGGCCGATTTTAAGAAGCTCGTCACCATATGCCGGAATCAGACGTTCCACCGTTCCGGGCATAGTCGTTGCTGGCATCATCGCCGATTCGAACTGAAGCACATCAAGGCCCGTGCTTTTCAAATTGGAATTCGCCCGATCCCGTATTTCCTCGAACGCAGCGACATACTGCTCGTACGCCGGCGCGCCGGAATGGAATTTATATGTTCCGTCCGCATCCATGCGCTCCATGAAAGAAACCCCCTTCCCCTTGATCGTATCTGCAATAAGCATCTGGGGGCGGTCACCCACGGTCTTTGCTCGATCAAAAGCTTTTTTCAATGCATAAAAATCGTGCCCGTCGCAACGCAAAACCTCCCAACCAAAATCGCGAAATCTCTGCTCAATGGCACTAACGTCATTTAAATCACTTACCCAACTGTCAGACTGAATCTTGTTATGATCAACGATCGCAGTAATTTCGGAATATTTTCCGTTTACCGTCGGCTGGAGCGATTCCCAAATCTGTCCCTCTTGTAGCTCACCATCTCCCGTGAGAACATAGACGCGACCTGATTTCCCCTGAAGACGTTTTGCCTTTGCCATTCCGCGAGCCTTTGAAATCCCCATGCCCAAGGAACCGGTGTTTGCCGCGATATACGGCGTCCCCGTATCCGGATGCCCGGGAAGGCCGCCCAAACGGCGAAGTTTGTGAATCATCTCAAAATCAAGCTTTTCAAGACCTATTAAAATTGAATAGAGCGCTGGAACGTCGTGCCCCTTTGAAGAAAAATAGATATCGCTCGGGTCCTTTCCGCTTTCATTAGGGTTCCGCAATTCTTGCGTCCAAAGCCAGGTGGCAATATCGATCGAGCTGAAGCTTGACCCGATATGACCCGAATTCGTGCTTCGGATCATGTAGAGCGCGTTTATCCGGAATACGTCCGAAAGAACCCAGGCAAGCAAAAAAGGGTCCGAAATGCTTTTCCGGATCCTTTGAATTTCAGAAAGAGGAACGTAGTATAACGTTTTTTCGGATAATGCGGCTGATGTGAGTTCGCTCATACGTATTTATTAGAACAAGAAGAGGATAAAAAGGGTTTCTTAAAATGCACCAATCGGATTATCGCGAAAGATATGAACAAGAACTTCCGCGCGCAAAAATGTATCAGAAACGGAATTCCGTACACGGTCAATTTCATGCATCGAAACGCGGAAAAGCAAGTTTGCCATTGTATATTTAGAACGAATTTATTGCTTTTATAGTTTCAAAAAAATGAGGGGTCCCGCATACGCGAGAACCCCTCGGTCTTGTGACGAAACCCTCCTTGCCTACTTGGTGTAGGCCTTGATTTGCGCCTTGAGGAACATCTTAAGACGATTGGTCGAGCAACCATCCATGAGGCCGCTGAAGTGCTCGGCGCAGGCCTCGCCCATAGCCGTGAAGTAGCCGTCCTCGCCCTCGAACATACGCTCGAGAGTCGAGTCGAATGCATCCACGTGCCACACTGCCTCGGCCGCGCCAACCGCGATCTGCGGAAAGAATGGCCATCTGCCACCGCGCGTCCGCTGATAGTAGCGCATCGAGGGCAAGAGCACGAACGCCGTAGGAATGATGAGGGAGGACTTCACTCCCTCTGTCGAGTACTGGACCACCGCGACGTCTGCGCCCACGAAGTCCGGGACGCCCGACATGACGCGCTCACCGATGGTGTGGCCGATGTCCGCACGGTCGAGAAGATCCCGCATCATACCCTCAAGCTCGTCCTTCTCCGGATCCGCCGGGTGAAACGAGCCAAGAATGTATGCAGGAGGAAAGAGATGCTTGACAGATCCCACGAGCGCATCGATAGTCGCCTCCATCTCTGTCTTGTCGAACTGGTTCGAGGAAGAGGCCGCGAAGTACACGATCCTCGCATCCGACGGAAGGTTGAGGCGGCTTCGCATCTGGGCGCAGATGGCGACACGATTCTTGCCATACTCTGCGATGTCGTCGTATGACGCATTGCCGAGCGCGACCACGCTGTCAGGACCAAGATCTGGCCGCGCGCGGAGCGCGAGCTTGCGGCCGGACTCGTCGAGCGTTGTGAGCCAGGTTGGCACGAGATCTCGTACCGCGGCCTCACACCCCGACATGTAGAAGTCCCCGCACCAGATGACCGGCTTCCCGGCCTTGAGCGCCGCGGCAGACGCATTCTTCCAGAGGGTCTGCGCCTTGCCGTTCGTGCCGGAGATGACAAGGGCGTAGCGGCTCACATCGATCTCCGTGGCCTCGATGAACGGGATCCCGAGGCGAGTGAGGTGCTTCTTCCCGGCGCCCTTGGGATCGAGGAAGACCTCGATCAATAGTCCCTCGCTGATGAGCTGACTCACGGGCTCCCCGATGCACTCCACCGTACCTAGATCTCCGAAGCACACCGCCGCCTTCTTTTCCATCCCTCTTCTCCTTGTCGTTCGAGTTTGGAGCTACACTGGAGGATTCCAGCAGAATATAGTATACAAATTTTCCAAAAAAAGTCAAGAAAAATCCGGTGCGTACGCGCCGGAAATCAAAACTTGTCTATTGCGTGCGGGCTTCGACTACCTCACAAACCGCGAGCTTTGCGTTTTGCGTGACGCTCGCCCAGTCGCTTGACTTCACCGCATCAGAGATGCCGAGACTCGGCACAACAAAGAGATACCCCGCGCGGAGAAACGCGCCAATAACATCAATGTCCACGCCGCCCGTCACGATGAATTCCATCCTCGGGAATATCCCGCGAAACTCGCTCAAGAACTTGAGGTTTGCTTTGATGCCCAGCGAGGGCATGGGCATGAAAAGCTTCACCATCATGACGCCGAGGCTCATCGCAATTCGTACCTGGCTATCGTCGCGAGCACCGGGGACTACGAGAACACCGCAGAGATTCGCAATCTTGATAACTCCCTCATCCGTGAGATTGCTCACGAGGAATTCCGCACCCGCGTCAATCGCGCCCTGCGCCCGTTCAGAGGTCTGAACCGTGCCCGCTCCAACGATGAGTGCGTCTCCGAAATGCCTGCGCGCTTCATAGATCGCATCGGTGTTCACGCGCGGGGGCGTGTTTTTGTACGGACGGAGAAGAATCTCCATGAACGGGATTCCGCCTTCAAGAAGCGCCTCGCCCACTCGGAGGTAATCAGAAACACTCCCGGCATTCACCGTCGGAACAAGCCCGTGCGCGCGCATGATTTCAAGGACCTCGAGCCGCCTCATCACCGCCATCGCTTCCTCCTAAAAAGATCTCCTTACGATTCGTACCGCGGAAAATAATCTCTGTCAAGCGTCGTTATATTTTTTCCGAATCGTAATCCACGCTCACCTGCTTCCACTCGGAATAAAATTCAAGCGCTTTGGTTCCGGGTTCTCTCCATCCGTTGCCCGAAAGACCGATGCCGCCAAAGGGCATATGCGGCTCGGAGCCGTGCGTCGGGCCGTTTACCCGAACAACGCCTGCGCGGTAGCGGCGTACAAATTCCTCTGCACGGTGAATTGATGCGGTATGGATCGCGCCGGAGAGTTTGAATTTCGAATCATTGGCGAGCTGGATCGCTTCTTCAAGATTTCTCACGCGATATAAAATAACGACAGGGCCGAAGAGCTCATCCAAGGAAATCTCGTCTTTCGGCGATACACGCTCAAATACCGTCGGAGAAATGAAAAACCCTTTTTTATGCATGTCGTCCGCAAGGCGCACGCCGCCCGCAAGAAGAACTCCTCGCCGCTTTTGCGCGCCGCGAACGGCATTCAAAATTTCTTTCATTCGTTTCTCTGAAATAATTGCGCCGTAGTCGTCGGTATCCGCGGTGCCGATTTTGAGCGCATTCACCTTTTGTAGAAAGAGCTTCTTGAATTTCTCATATACTTTGTCGAATACGATAATGCGCGATGCCGCGGCGCACCGCTGGCCTGCATCAACAAATGCTGCGGCGACCGCAACTGCCGCTGCTTTTTCCAAATCCGCATCATCACACACCACAAAAGGATTTTTCCCTCCCGCTTCAATAGAGACCTTGGCAAGGCGAGGCGCGGTCGCTTTGAGGATTTTCTGTCCGGTCGCGGCAGAGCCGGTTAAGCTCACAAATTCGATTCTCGGATCCGCGACCAATGGCGCGCCGATCTCCGGCCCCGTTCCCTGAAGAACGGAGATAACGCCAGCCGGAACGCCCGCCTCCTTGAAAACTTTCGCGTACCATACCGCGACATACGGCGTATATTCATGCGACTTCACAATAACGGCGTTTCCGCAGAGTAGCGCGGGAAAAATCTTCCATGCAACTCCTGCCGCAGGATTATTGAATGGTGTAATGAGTGCTCCTATACCGACGGGCTCGCGAACCATTTTTACGCTTCGATTCGGAACTGCGGTTGGAAGTACCTCGCCGAAAAATCGCCTTCCCTCGCCAGCAAAGAAAAATCCGCATTCAATCGCGGCGTCAACCTCCCCAAGGGCTGATTTTTTTGATTTTCCGGATTCGCGCGCGACGATCTCGGCAAGTTCTTCTTTTCGCGCCTGCATGAGGAACACAGCGCCGCGAAGGATCTCCGCACGCTTCACAACAGAAATCTCCGACCATGCCTCAAATCCTTTTTCAGCTGATCTCAAAACTTTTTCAACATCCCGCCTATCCCCTTTCGCGACCAAAACAAAAACCTCTCCTGTCGCAGGATTTACTTTCGGAAAGAATTTGTTCGATGCCGGACGAACCTCCTTCCCGTCTATCCAGTGAAAAATCTTCTTCGGGTAAGCCATAAGAGGGACTCTAGCGCGCAGTCCACCCGCCGTCAACCACAAGGGTTGAACCAGTCATATACGACGATGCTTTGTGCGACGCGAGAAACAATACAGCCCCGTTATACTCGTCACCATGAGCCATTCTCCCAAGGATTGTACGGGCATTATACCCGCGGACAAACTCCTCGTTTTGATCTGCATATACCCCTCCGGGAACAAGGGTATTTACCCGGATCCCAAACGGAGCCCCATATTCTGCGAGCCAGCGGGTAAAATTTAGCATTCCTGATTTTGCAACGCTATACCCAACTGGCTTAAAATACACCTCGCCCGCCTTTCGACGAAAATCGTAAATTGACTGGTCGGGGGTTACAACGCCATACGTGGAAGAAATATTTATAATACTTCCCTGTTGTCCTCCTCCTGTACGGTATGCTCGAATGAATTCTTGAGAAACAAAAAATGCACCTTTCAGATGAGAATCAAGAAACGCATCCCATGCGGATTCAGGCACGTCTTCAAACGGGCCGTTCGCTGCAACAGAGGCATCCGGCGGCGAATCAAGGCCCGCATTGTTGATAAGGATGGAAGGCACGCCAAATTTCTTTACCACCTCGTCTACCGCACGACGCACCTCTTCTTTTTTTGTTATATCAACAGGTAACGAAAGAAACCGGGCGCCGTTAGAAACCAATTTTTCGGTAGTCGGATTTTTTCTTTCCGCAATGTCAAAACTGACCACCGCGGCTCCCGCATGCGCAAGAGTCGAAATATACTGACTTCCCAACCTTCCGAGACCGCCGGTGACAATCGCGACTTCACCGTCGAGATTATACATATCAGAAATAAAATCCTTATTCATACGTTTTCCTCTCATGGAGACCCTCTTTTTATAGAACGATTATAGTCCGGAAAAGGTATTCGGGCAAGCATTTCTCATATAATAGCATTGACATCTATTACATTTCGTGTCACAAATAGGCCCAGTACCTACTACTCTCTGGAGGTGGCATCATGGAACTCTTCGGCCGTTTGGGTGATTTCTGGATCTCCTTCGGATGGCTTATCATCCTTGGCACGGTCTCCATGGCGTTCATCGGCATTTTCAAACGGGCGATCATGAAGTCGAATACCCTTTCCGTGCTCCAATACCTCATACTCTGGTATGCGATGACAACCGCACTCTTCGGGGCTGTCTATATCGCGCTCTGGGGATTTACGCTTCCTCAGCTTCTTCCGGGGTTTTTCCGGACAGTACTTGCCGGTGCGTTCGTAAACGTCGGCATCCAATTCGCAAACGCGAAAGCGGCATCCCTTGACGCAGGCGAAGTGTCGCTCACAGCGCCGCTTCAAGCAATGACGCCGGGGCTTATCACGCTTCTCGCGCTTACCCTTGGCGAATTTCCAAGTGCGCTTGGCGTTACGGGCATCATAATCATGGCATCCGGGTCATGGATTCTCATGTTCCAAAAGACCCCCCAGGGAACATACGAATATCTCGGCCCGATCCGCGAACTCAAATATCTCTGGCTACGCAATGCCACGGGCAGCGTGCAGGCAAGCGGAGTACGATCCGTCAACTCGGGAAAGGCGCTCGTTGTCCGCCTTGCGCTCCTTTCAGCGTCGCTCGGGACCTTCGGACTTCTCATGGATGGCCTCTTTACCCGAAGAGGCATAACCCTCCAAGGACTTACGCTCGGCGCACTAATCTTCACGGCAATCTTCACCGCCTCCTATGCGGTTTGGTACATCCTCAGGCCAGATGCGACTCCGGAACAAAAAGCCAAAGCAGTTCCTTACTTCATCGCCTATCCCGGCATCATCCTCTTCCTAGCCGCAAGTATCGCGTGGATTCTCCATATTCTTCTCGTTAACCCAGCGTACACGCATACCTATGTTGCCTACGTGGGGACGCTCAAACGCTTCAGCATTCTCATGTCAGTCGTTCTCGGAAACATCATCTTCCGGGAACAGGATTTCAAGAAGCGCTTCTGGGCAAGCGTTCTCATCATCGGAGGCGCGATACTCATCTCAATGGATGACCTCCCACAACGCCTTTCAGCAAAAATCGAACTCTTCGGATTCTAGCCAAAAACCGCCACGCGCAAGCGCGAGCGGTCTTTTTCTTACTAAAGACCTTTTGCAAAATAACATTCTGGCTCATTTCCCCAAATTTCGGCTGCAAAGGACTCATCGGAACTTACCGTACTTATATCAAGTACGCCTACATTCCTCTTCGCCCTTTTCGCTCGAAATTTGTGAAAATTATCACAAAAACTTATTTTGCAAAAGGTCTTAAATGTCCCTATCGAAGCGCAAGCGTAGCAACATCTCTTCCCTGTGCTTCCAGGATGAAATTTGCGAGATCACGAATTGCGCCGTCCCCACCGCGGCGCTTTGCGACAAAATGCACGCGTTTTTTTATTATGTCCTCGGCCTGTAGAGGCGCGGCGGCGAGCTCGACTTCCTTGAGAATCTCGTAGTCAGTCATGTCATCACCCATTGCCGCACAATCACCAAACGTAAGTCCATGTGAAGCAAGCCATGTCTTTGCTGTTTCTACTTTTGCTTTACGCTCTACCCCGGAAAAAACCGCTATCGGCTCCCACGTTCCGGACGCGACCGAAGACAAACTATTCCATTTCTTGACCAAATTTTCCAGAAATGAAGCATTCACACCAGACTCACCGGTAATACAGCAAACCACAATTCCGATTCCCCGAAGAAGAGATATCCCCTGCCCGTCCGCGTGGCTGCGGATTTTTGCAAGCGGCCCTTCGGGCCCCTCAATCACGTGGCCGGTAAAAATAACGCCGTCGCTATCAAGAACCAAGGCCTTTATCTTTTTTGCACGCTCTTGCAGTGATGCATTCATAAAAAAGTTTCGATATGTAAACTATGCATGCGCAATGACTCCTTTTTCAAGAAGCGCCTCCGCGATCGCAAAATCCAATTCCGAATCAATATCAAGGGCGTAGAGATAAGGAATAATATGGTATCCGCTTCGTTCTCCGTAGAGAAGTTTTCTCTCCTTGAGAACCGAGGTTCGCGTCACAATGATATTTCCTCGGAAATATGCTTTCTCATGTTTCTGGCGGGCATTGGGGTAGGTATTGAGCGTATAGTGGTCATGGAATGGCGCAAGAGAATCCGCATCGGTAATCCGAAGCGCTTTACCGGGATGTTGACGCGCCTCTGCCACACCCATTACGGAATCAAGCTGGGGATTCTTCAGAAGAACCTCGATAGATGCATCGATATCCTCCGTACGTTGGAAGGGAACCGTGGGAATAAGGCGAACGACGATATTGGGAATATAGCGCTCATTCGCTTCAAGCCAATTCACTGCATGAATAATATATTCAAAATCCGGAGATGTGTCACCAGAAATCTCCGCCGGACGGAGAAATGGCGCTTCGGCTCCGGAACGATTTGCAACCTCTGCATATTCTTTTGAATCAGTCGAAACAATAATCCGATTGATGTATTTCGATTCCCGCGCAGCACCAATAATCCAACTCATGAGCGGTTTTCCGCCGAGCGGACGAATATTTTTATGAGGGATTCCTTTCGAGCCGGATCGCGCTCCGATAATGGCTAAAATTCTATTGCTTCCTGGCATACAGATTTTTTATACAATAAAACCCCCCGGATCTTCTTTCAATTTCTCCATCAGTTTCTCCGCGATGAAAAAATCAAGAGGCGTATCGATATCAATCGCATACGGCTTCGGAATCACATGGTACCGGACACGCTTCCCCGCCATTGATTTCTCTTCGACGAGCGTGCGCCATCTGAGCGCAATCACGTCAACGTGCTGAAAAGCTTTTGGAAACGACTGGCGCGGCATATTATGAGCATCCTTAAATCCCGTATGCTCTTCAGATAAAAACGGCTCGAGGTAACCATCGGTAGAGGCGCGCCATAATTTATAGGGGTGCTTTGAAACAGAGGCAATGGTGCGCGAAGAATCTGCTGACTGGTCATTTTTCAAAAGCTCTACGCAAGCGTCAATATGTTCCGGTCGGCACAAAGGCGTCGTCGGTGCAAGACGCAATATCACGTCCGCCTGCCATCCTTCGCGATCGCGAAGCGTGGTTGCCGCGTGATACAAGTAATCAAAATCGGGCGTATGATCCTTTGCGAGTTCTTTCGGCCGTAAAAATGGAACTTCGATTCCCTGCTCGATTGCAAGATCCGCATACCGGGGTGAATCAGTAGACATGATAAGGCGCGTAACGGAATGGGACTGCTTTGCCGCATCCGCAATCCACGCAAATAAAGGCTTCCCGGCAAGCGGCCGGATATTCTTGTCTGGTACCCCTCGGGAACCAGAGCGCGCGCCAATGACTCCCAATACTTTCATCAAACCTTTTATACACCAATTATCCTTCTACCCATATAACTCCTTAGGACGCCTCATACGTTTCTCGAGGCCGCTACGCGAAATATGGACTCCATTGCTTCGGCATACTTTTGCCACGAAATATTGTTTTCTACAAACCTTCGTCCGTTCTTGCTCAATGTACGATAAAGCTCCGGGTGAGAAATAAGTTGTTCTACCGCCTCAGCAATATCCTCGGATGATTTCTCGTTCACCAGAAGAGCATTCTCTCCGTCCGTCAGCATTTCGTGAAGCGATGCGCCTTTCGATACGATAACAGGCGCGCCACATGCCATCGCTTCTAACGTTGCGAGGTTACCCGGATGGAGGATACTCGGAAAAACTCCGATATCATGGCCTTGATATACTCTCACAAGCTCTTCTTCGGAAATAATGCCCAAAAAGCGTACCCGCGCACCAAGATCCCACTTCCTCACAAGCTTTTTTAACATCTCATAGTATGCCGAGCGCTGGGCGGTGTCTCCCACAATATCAAGCGATACATCATACCCTCGATCATTAAGAATTTTTACCGCTTCAATTGCGTCTTCAAATCGTCTGTGTTCAAATAATGCTCCCACCCCGAAAAGCCTTGCTTTTTTGTTTCGTCGACCTTCTCTCGCGCGGTACATGAAGCGATTCAAATCGGCGCCCGTGCGCACTTGTATCGCCTCCTTCCCCATATACTTCTGAACAAGTGCCTTATTAATACTATTCAGCACTACAATTCGATGAGGATTAATAAAGAGACGTAATTCCGTCCAATCCATGATCCGATAAAAAAGCTTTTTAAAAAAAGAGACCGAAAAATCTGGATTGAGCTCTTTTGCTCTCCAAAACTTCCACGTCCGAAAAGTCATCGTATTCAACATCCAAACGGCGGGGATATCTCGTATTTCTTTCTTAAAATAATACGATACCGCATACACATAAAAGGCATGCGGATTCAAAATGTCGGTATCCGGATCTATGAGATGCGCAAGACGACGTGCATTTCGATTTCTTTTAAACCACCACGCGAGATAACTTGGACGCGTGAAGAACCCCAAAAATGATTCTACGCGATGAGGATCGTAGTCCGAAAGTGTGATAACATCGAGTCCGTTAATAAGATCCGTATATGTATTTTTGCGGTCAACCTCAAATGCATATAACTTTACCGTGTGTCCTTTTTTTAGAAGATTTCGTGCAAGCTCGAGCGCTTGACGCTGGGTTCCCCCTTTAAACGTAAGTCGGTGAACGATAATTGCAATCTTCATTTTTAAAATTCCTACGAAAAATATTCTTTTACAAGAAAAGCAACACGTCTAATTTCATGCAATGGTGTTGTCACAGAAGAAGGCAGGGATAAACCGTGCTTATATAGGTATACTGCATTGGGAAATTTTTTCCCGAATCGGAAATGACGATAACATGGCTGCTTATGGAGTGGATAGAAAAACCTTCGCGACTGTACTCCCTTCTCTTCTAAAAAACGAGATAATCCTGCGGCGTCAGGAACCAACACATTGGTAAACCAAAATACCGAACGAACGTGCGGCGGAGTTTTCCAAAACCTGCAATCGGGTACATCCTTAAGAATATGTTCATACAAATCTCTAATCTGCTTTTTTCGAGCGATGATTCTCCTCAATTTATGAAACTGAGCAAT
The DNA here is from genome assembly GCA_964629265.1 of uncultured Candidatus Saccharibacteria bacterium. GTDB lineage: Bacteria > Patescibacteriota > Minisyncoccia > Sungbacterales > HO2-52-23 > 2-01-FULL-50-25. The sequence continues at coordinate 23,718 of CAZVQM010000001.1, forward strand.
TCCTAATGCCGCTTGCATTTCCGTAAAAGAAAAATTAAATCCTATATCCGTATGGATGAAAGTTCCTCGATTATCCCTGCCGTGATTTTTTAATCGGTACGATTTTCTATGAAAATATTCTTTATTCGTTAAAAGTATTGCCCCCTCACCGCACGTCATTGTCTTGTTGCCGAAAAAAGAGATCATGCCGATATGTCCCAGGGTACCGAGGTGTTTACTTTTATAAAAAACGCCCATCCCTTGTGCCGCATCCTCCACAACAAAAAGACGATACTTCTTTGCTAGTTTCATAACCGCATCCATATCCGCAGCAAATCCATATAGATGTACGGGAATAATCGCCTTCGTCTTCTTTGTTATTTTTCTTTCTGCTGCACGAATATCAATACCAAACGTATGTAGATCCACATCCACCAATACCGGGCGTGCGCCTGCCATAATAACCGCATTCGCGGTCGCTATAAAAGTCAAGTCAGGAACCAATACCTCATCCCCTGGTCCAATTCCAATCGCTTTTAAAGCAACAAAAAGACCAGCCGTACCGTTGGTAACAGCGAGAGCGAATTTAGCTTTTGTATATGTTTTTAGCAGGGATTCAAACTCGTGAGTAAGATCATGCTCAGTGACCCACCCGGAGGAAACAACCTTATCAAGCCATTTCTTTTCTTGTGCATCTATCCAAGGCTCCACTACTGGTATCCTAACGAGAGAGCGCTTCTTCATAATTTTCTGAAGCTATTACCAACCTTCATCTTTTATCCCGATACTTATGAAAAAAATCATGGAATGCCTTTATTACACGATTACCATCCTCCCTGGCAATTTCCGGGTGACATCCGATATAAAATCCGTTTTTGTTGATATATGCCGCCACCGGATACTTTGGCTCCAGATCTCCGAAGAGACGCCGATACACCGGCTGATTAATCATGGGACTCATATAACGCGTTTCCACCCCGCGGTTTTCTAACCAATAAATGAGATCATCACGAGAAATTCTTTTGTCCTTGATCACTAACGGAAAAACCATAAATGCATGATCAGAATGGTTGGGTATATATGGAAACTGTAAAAAAATTTTCAGGGGTGCTAACGCGCGAACGAGATACGACGCATACCGCTGACGAAAACGAATATTGTGAGGCAATTCTTTCAATTGTGCAACTCCTAATGCGCCTTCTAATTCCGTAAGTCGGAAGCTGTGACCAATACTCTCAAAAGAAAATCTGCGGGACGCCATCACGAGTCGTGCTTTTCCGCTGACCCCCTTGTCATCATCAATGGAAAAATAGATCGAATCACGGCCGTGATTTACCAAACTTCGAACTTTTACCGCAACCTTCGCATCATTTGTTAAGACAAGTCCTCCCACTCCAGTAGTCACCAAATGCGCCATATAGGTAGAAAAACAGGATATATCACCTCGAGAGCCAACCGGTTTACCTTTATAGGTCACTCCCACTGTTTCGCAGGAATCCTCAATTACCTTGAGATTATGTTTCCGAGCAAGAGACATAATATCCTCCATGTCTGAGGAAAGACCGAAAAGATGCACGGGGATAATTGCACGCGTCCTTTTAGATATCTTCGCAGTAACCAGTGAAGGGTTTATGTTATACGTTCTCGGATCGACGTCAACAAATATCGGTTTCATGCCGTTGTGAATAACGATATTGGCGGTAGCTACAAATGTCACTGCGGGAATCAAAACCTCATCCCCATCTTCCCATCCATACAATTCCTTCATGGCTTGAAGTGCGACTTGTAATGCACTTGTTCCGCTATTTGCCGAAATCGCGAATTTCCTATCGCAAAGGCGTGCAAATCCTTCTTCGAATTTTTGCAAAAAAGGCCCATAAGAAATACGGCCGGAATCAAGGACTCTGTTGACCAACTTTTTCGCATAGGGAGAAATGACTACCCCGCCTACGCCAATTTTGTGTTTTACGGCTTTTTTCATATCATGATATTTCAAGCGTCAAGAACACGTTGCAATCGCTTTACGATCTCACTCACATCCTTTTTACGAAGTGTCACAAACGATGGTAAATTCAATCCATGTATTCCCAAAGATTCTGTATTCGGCAGTTTTATATGATTATATTCTTTATATATAGATTGTGTGTGTATAGGGACAAAAAAAGGCCGCGATTCTACCTTCTTTTTCCTAAGTTCGGTTATTACCGCATCCCTATTTTTTCCAATCGCTTTCGGATCTATAAGAATAGAATAAAGCCAATGAGCACTCATTGCCCACGGCGCCTGCGAAGGCAAGACAACACCACGTGTTCCTTTAAGAAAGCGTGAGTACCACTCTGCAATACGGATCTTCGCCTTCAAAAAGGCATCTACTCTTGCCAGCTGCCCCAATCCGACCGCTGCCTGAAGATTGGTCATCAAATAATTAAACCCGAGAGTATCGTGTAGAAAATATCGCCCCGTCCTTGATCTGCCGTGATTGTGGAGTACCTTGACCTTCTGTGCGAGTCCAGAATCATTCGTAACCACCATTCCACCCTCTCCGGTTGTCATCACCTTTGCAGCATGAAAACTAAAAACTCCTACATCGCCCCATGTACCGACTTTCTTTTTATTTACCTCCGCGCCAATCGCCTCTGCAGCGTCCTCTACGACAAAAAGTTTATGGGTGCGAGCAATTCTCATAATCTTGTCCATCCGGGCAGGATGCCCATAGAGATGTACCGGGATAATCGCTTTTGTTTTCTTCGTAATAGCCCTTTCGATTTTTTCGGGATCAATCTGCCAATAGATTGGGTCGACATCGACAAATACGGGTTTTGCTCCCGCATATCGGACGGCATTAGCGGTAGCAATAAACGTCAACGAGGGTACAATAACTTCGTCCCCTGGTACAATATCAAGGGCTAAAAGCGAAAGATGCAATGCGGCAGTACCGTTGGAGCAGGCGATAGCGTACTTCGCACCAATAAACCGAGCAAACTCCTTTTCAAATCTCGAAATGTGGGGGCCAGAGGAGGAAACCCAGCCGCTTTTTATCGCTTGTGTGACATAATACAATTCTTTACCGGAAAGATCGGGCTTTGATACCGGATAAAAAACACTCGACATATCAATTTTTTTATGCCGCATGGTATTTTTTTAGCAATTCCGAACTTGAACGAATTTTCCCTCCCCCAACATTATAGACGGGTCTAATCCCCAATCGCTTGCACACTCTTTTTTCAGGTGTATTTTCTTTTGTTCTATCGCCGCCATTTGCAAAAATATGTGGTCGGATTTTAGCAAGCGCATCACAGACACTCATGTCCTCCGGATTTTTAGGGTGATCGGTCAAGATCACGCGATCGACACAAGACAATGTTTCTAATATCTCCTTACGTTCTCTCTCGGGCATGAATACTTTCCCCCTTTTTTTCATAAGCCAGTTATCGTTATTCAAAATTACGATATGAACGTCGCCGAGGCGTTTCGCGTGCCGGAACATCCTAATATGACCAACGTGAACCGGATCAAACCCCCCGCTCGTACAAATTATAATTTCTTTTTTTGTTCTCATGAAACTAAGCTAATGAAACGCCGTTTTTCTCACAATCCGCATTAAGCATGATCCTTGCAATATCTTTAAATTTCATTTTCGGTTCCCATCCGAGATCTCGCTTAACTTTTGAATAGTCGCCACAGAGAACATCAATCTCTGTAGGACGATAATACTGAGGATCGATGACAATATATTTCTGCCAGTCAGAAATGCCAGCAAGACGAAAAACTTCTTCCACGAACTCGCGAACCGTATGGGTTTCACCGGTTGCGATTACATAATCATCGGGTTTCTCTGCCTGGAGCATCAGCCACATGGCTTCGACATATTCCGGGGCGTAGCCCCAGTCGCGTTTTGCGTCAAGATTTCCGAGATGAATACCATCTCGTTTCCCGCCAAGAATTTCTGAAACTCCTAACGTTATTTTTCGTGTTACAAACGTTTCCCCTCTTCTGGGCGACTCATGATTAAAAAGAATTCCGTTTGAAGCAAAAAGACCATATGATTCGCGATAATTCTTTGCAAAGTGAAAAGCGGCGACCTTTGCGATACCGTAGGGACTCGCCGGATGAAAGGGAGAATTTTCATTCTGCGGCGACGGCACGTTACCGAACATCTCCGAAGAAGACGCTTGATAAAATTTCGTTTTAATCCTCGTATCGCGTATTGCCTCCAAAAGGCGCAAAGTGCCAAGCGCAATGGTATTTGTGGTGTATTCCGGTATGTCAAAACTTACCCGAACATGGCTTTGCGCGCCGAGATTATAGATTTCATCAGGCCATACTGTTTCTATAATTCTTGCGAGATTGCTCGAATCGGTAAGATCGCCGTAATGAAGAATAACGCCCTCCTCATGAGGAACAGTCTTGTGGAGATGTTCAATACGACCTCGATTAAACGAACTTGAACGCCGTACAATACCATGAACTTCGTATCCTTTTTCTAGTAATAATTCGGCGAGATATGATCCATCCTGGCCAGTTATGCCAGTAACGAGAGCTTTTTTCTTTTTTGATTTCGTCTCCATAATTTTATGGTTTTGTCTAACGTCTCTGCTTTATGATTTTTGCCGGATGGCCGACCGCGGTAACATACGCAGGCAAATCATCGACGACCACCGACCCTGATCCAACAACCGTTCGCTCGCCGATCGTTATATGATCATTAATAACACTCCTTAAACCAATAAATGTACCCCTTCCCACTCGAACGCTACCGCCAGTAACCACGCCGGGCGCGAGATGTACAAATGGCTCTATAATAGCGTCATGTTCCACCAAACATCCGCTGTTTATGATTACGCCGTCACCGATTATCGCACCGGTATGAATAAAGGCGCGAGCGCCGATCATAACACCTTCACCTATATGAACATTTTTATCGATAAGTGCGGTGGGGTGGATAGCATTGGTAAATACTGCCCCTCTCTCTTTTAACGCCCTGAATACTTTTTCTCGAATCTCGGTATCGCCAATTGCGACAAAAAAATAGCATCCCTGGCGAATAAATTTTTCTGCATCTTTGTCGGTTCCCAGATAGGGATCCCTTTTCGATTCTCTGTCGAGAAATCCCAAAACCCGAACACCGCTATCATAACTAAAAATATTCGCTGCGACGCCGGCGTGTTCCCCTGCACCAACAATTACAACTTCCATGATTAATGTAACGGAAAAATAACGCTCATAGTCACTTTTTTTCAAAAATAAAATTTGCCGCGCTCCCCGGAATGTAAGAAGGACGAGAAACAACTGCGAATCCGCTCTTTCCCAACTGCTCAAAAATCTCCCCATGGCCGGGAAGAGCCTCATCAATCTCAATTATAAGAGACCGGAGTCCTGCGTACTCTAACGTTTTTCTTGCGCCTCGCACTATACCAAGCTCACCGCCATCCACATCAATTTTTATCAAATTCGGTAGCGGTACATTAAATCGTTCAACAAAATCGTCAAGCCGAAACGCAAGAACTGACTGATTAAATTCATAATTTTCACGCCGCGAAGGAACTTGCTTCCCACTGTCTAAATAATGCTTTGCGCGACCAGCTCCGATATCTGTATATCGGAATGTATGAATTTTAGTTTCTTCCGCAAGCGCAATCTGAAAAGGGTACACTCGATCAGAACAACTATTCATTGCGATATTTTTACAAAACGCGGAAAAATTTTCGAATCCCGGCTCAAATGCGTATATACTGCACTTCCCCTTACACGCCGCCCAACCAATCAAAGAAAAAACACCGATATTTGCTCCAATATCATAAAATACATCCCCGGATCCTATATGGGTATCCAGCCAACGTACGGTTTCCGGTTCTTTGGCACAATAGGATAATCTCTTTGTTAATGTATAGGTACCCACATCCATCCGAATATCACGACGTGGATAGTCAAGTATCGCTGTCACTTGCATCTGCTCTTTCATATTCACCTTGAAAGAATTCAACAGCCGCTCAAGAGATGTCCGACCGAGCGTCTTTGTCCTGTGTGCTCTCCGGAAGGTTTCCTTCCAAAGCCACAGGAAACGACGAATATTCTTTATACGATACCTCATTATGCTTTTAAATATTTTTTATACTCCTCTTGAAATATGCCCTCTATGACATGCGCATAATTTTTTTGAGACAAATGTTTCTCAACAAAAACCCGTCCATTACGACTCAATTTCATATAGAGTTCCGGATTATCGAAAAACGCCTCAATAGATGCCGCAATATCTTTCGGCGATTTATCTTCGGCAAAAAGCGCGGTCTCTCTATGCACTAATATTCCGGCAAGACCGCTTGTTTTTGCGGATACCGCTGGAGTACCGCATGCCATAGCTTCAGAAACGGTAAATGGAAGACCCGCCTCTTGCATAACCGCGGAGGTAACTACAATGTCACCGTTTTGATATGTCTTTGCGAGCTCCTCTTCGGGGACAAAACCCAAGAATACGATTCGATCTCCGATACCGAGCTGTTCTGCTAGATTTTTCAATTTTTCGTAATAATTTCTCCGATGTTCATACGCGCCTACCACACTCACTCGTATATCATATCCCCTATCGATAAGAAGCTTTACTGCCTCAATCGCGTCTTCAAAACGCCTATACGTAAACAGGGTTCCCGTAAGAAGGAGGTGTGCTTTCCGGTCTCTAAGCGGCTTTCTTTCTTTATAAGGAAAACGTTCTACGTCTATACCGGATTGTACCACGATAGATTTCCGCCCGATAAATTTTTTCACATTTTCACGATTCCGCTCTGAATACACAACAATCGTATTATGCCGTATAAATTTCCCTATCTCTATCATGTCCGTGCAGTAATAAAAAAAACGCTTCAACAAAGGAACACGAAATCGCGGATCATGTGCCTTTCCCGATTTAAACTTCCAGCCGAAAAGAGGCATAGAAGACATTTCCCAGATACAGGGGATATCTTTTATCTCCTTTTTAAAATATACGGAAACCGGATATGTATTATGGGAATGCGCGTCGAGTAACTCCGTATCGCGATCAACGAGGTATGCCAACCGTCTCGCGTGCTCATTTCTTTGCTGCCATCTCACTAAATAACTCGGGCGACGGAGAATCCCCAAAAATCTTTTCTGAACGGATATATGATCACGAGGTAGCGATACTATCCTGAGACCTTGTGTAAGTTCTGGTGATGCGAGTGCTGGGTCGTATTCAAACGTATATACCGTAATCTGATGTCCCATCCTTTGTAATTCATGCGCAAGCCCCAACGCTTTTTGCTGCATCCCGTCTTTTCGTTTAATTTTTCTGAGAATAATGCCAATCTTCACAAAATAGTTCCTTATTGACTTTTATAAAGATTCATATTATTGTAATCAAAGCTCGTAGGGAGGAGAAAGTGGAAAAGAAAGACGCTGATGAACTTGTACGACTTCTCGGCATCGTTGCTCGAGAGAAAGGGTATTTGCCAAATCAAGAGTCGTTTGAAGCAATCCACAAGATCATCCCATGGGCGGCCGTAGAGATTCTTGTTATCAATCCTGATATTCCCAGGGAATTCTTCCTCACCAGACGCAATGATCAATACTGGAATGGATGGCATATCCCCGGAGGATATGTAAGAACAACTCATACTTCGCTCATTGATGCGTGCAACTCAGTCGCAACACGAGAACTCGGAAACGCTTCCGCAATAATCTCCGCAAGACTTATCACTGCGTATCTCTGGAAAGATCATCCGTATGGCAATCCGATTTCTCTTGTGTACGCATGCACGGTTGACCAACGTCCTCATACGAATGATCACGCACGTTTTTTTTCAGAGGTTCCCTCTCCGATGGTCCCACATCATGTCGACTTCATACACGCGTACCTTCAATCACTTTCCGGAAATCACCCCTGAGAAAACCCAGGGGTTTTACAATACGCGAAATTCCGGAATACTTACAATAAACTTGCCGCCCTTTAATCTCCATTCTTTCTCCTTTTCGAGAAACGCATTGGTAAATCCCCACGGAAGAATATAAAAATAGTCGGCTTTTGCGCGCGCCATTGCCTCAGATACAATAGGAATATTCGTCCCCACCGTAAACTTCCCAATCTTTTCCGGATGCTTTTCTGCAATCCCGGCGAGCAATGAAGAATCGATCTTGGACCACTGGAGAATCGTATTCCCCTTCGTGCTTGCGCCGTACCCATAAATAATTTTTCCGCGAGCGATCTCACTCCGCATAAACGCAATGGTATCATCCCGATTTTTTTCAATCGCGTTTCGAAAACGAATAAATTCTTCTTCCCCGACGTCTTCCGGATACTGAATACTTCCCGACGCAAGATGGCGCGAAAAAAGCCGATAACTCCCGCCGTTGATGTTGTTTTCCGTGACACGAAAAATCTCAAGTCCGTTTCTCTCAAAAAGATGCCTCAAAGCGCGATACGAATAATATTCGAGATGCTCATGGCAGATATTTGAGACGTCGTTATGCTCGAGCATCGGCCGCAACGTCATCATCTGCGCAATAAAGACGCCATCGGGAGCAAGATGCCTCTTCACATTTTGCATAAAGCGATTCGGATCTTCACTGTCGTAAAACATGGAAATCGCCGTAATGATTTTTGCCTTCCTGTTTTCTGGAAGGATATGGACATCTTCCCACGCCACGCCGTATATGACATCGGCGTATCGCTTCAATTCAGGAATCAAATTTTGCGCCGGTTCCACGCCGACCCTGAGAGAGGACGATGGGACAAACGAAAGAAGTGTCCCGTCATTTGCGCCAATATCCAAAAAGAGGTCTCCAGATGCCGGCTTTGCAATAGCAAGAGAAAGCGAAGCGATCTCTCTCAAATCATCAATAATCATAGGATTCAACGCAGACCGATACCAGTAATGATCCGTATAGAGAACGCGGAAATCAGCCGTGTGCTTCAACTGAACAAGATCGCACCCGCCGCAGTGAACCAGCGTAAGAGGTGAGGATGCTGTCTTGTGAGACGGATCCCCAACAAACGCGTTTATGTGGAGTTCCCCAAGCGATACAACCTCACTCAACTCGCGGGAGCCGCATACGCGGCACTTTGTAATAACCCCTTCCTTCATACATATTCGTGCGTTATGCGATGCAAATTCTTCAATCTCTCGCGAGAGGATCTCGCCAGCGGGAACCGTAAAGCCGCGAGGCCTGATGAAACGCCGAACGTAGCGCTTCCTATTTCCCTCTGTTCGATCGACTCCGCTCGCCAACAGACACACGGCATCTACAAATTCAGCCGGAGAACGAACAAATTCAAGAACGCGGCCCTCCATGAGCTGCTGAAAATGAATCGCATGCTCCTGCCTGTTTTGTTTTGCAAGAATGGAAATCACCGGCCTTCCGATGATTATAGCACCGATGACTGCACTTGTATTGGCGCCTTCAACCACGGCGCAGGAATGAAACAAACAATCATAAAACAGCTGAAGATTCTTTATAGCGACCGGCAGTATATTGAACGCTGGAATAACTCGTACATCACGCAAACCAGATACCCGCTCGTACATTGAAAAATGCGTTGGATGCGGCCTGATAATAACCTGTGTCTTCCGAATGTGTGGATTGGAAGCATTGTCGAGCGCGTACCGTATCCACTCAATAAGTCCTGCCTCGTCAATCGTTGCAGCAACAGAACTCCCCAAATAGAGGAGGATCGGATCTTCCGCGCGAAGTTTGTACATCGCACAAAAATTTTTGCGCTCGAGAGAAGGACTTCGCGGCACAAACCACTCATCGAAATACGGCGCTCCCGTAACGCGAATATCCTCTCGCGCCATTCCCTGATACATAACAGCTTCATCGCGCTGCGTTTCGTTCCACACGAACAATCGGTCGGGAATTATATGGAAAACTCCTTTATTGGTGAGATTATCCCACGAAAGCACTGGGATAGCATTTGGAATTTTCATATCTCGCGCCGCCTTCAAATACTCAAGTTCAGCAGAAGAATACCGCATATTGGTGGGAGAAGCGAGTACCACATCCGGATGTATCTCCTGTATATGCAGAATCGCGTTTGGGTGAGCAGATGCGAAACGCTCAAAGAGTCTAAGACATGCGCCTACTACGCCGGTACGAAGCAAAAAACGGACCGGCAGCCACAAAACGCATTTCTGCAAAAAAGGATGAAGATACCGTCGCCACCGTTCTGCATAGAATTGTTCCTGCTCGGGCATGAGGAGGTAACGCCGATAGCTCAAAATCTCCCGCACATGAAAAAGGAAGGTTCCTCGCCGCGATACATCGCGGGCCCAGTCGAATAGTATCCCAGATGAGGCGGATTCTCCTTTCCGCAGATCCTCAATAGAATATTTCTTTGAAAGACCACGATCGAAAAGAACATGCACGCGATTGCCGCGATCTGCCATCGCCCGAATCGCGCTTTGAAAGACACTAAACTCGCCACACGAGCGGATGACAAAAAGAATGGTAAACCCCGCACTAAATTTCGACTGGTTCTTGTGCCGCCCTGATGGAGCCGGCGGGAGAACGTTGGATTCCAAAACAATATGTTCACCAGTATCCGATGGAACCGACTGCGGCGGTCGAAATTGTAGTGGCGGGGTAAACTGTCGAGAAGAAAGTGATGTCATGGAAACACAAGGAGGCATTGGCCCGTCATGAGGTTAAACCGCCGTATTCGTTTGCCTGCGGGAGAACCGCAGTATTCTTCGACTGTCTTTTCTACGCCGGGCGAGGTTTCATAAAAACCATAGTCGTCGACAATGATAATCCCCCCTGAGGCCATCCGTTCTCCGAAAAAAGAGAGAGCGAATTTCGTCGGCTCCTCAATATCCATATCAAGATGTACGAGATGAAATTTCGTATGGAAAAATCGCGGCGCGATATCTTGAATTCTCCCTTTTAGTACTTCAACGAACGGAAAAGAAGAAAGGTATGCGCGAACCGATTCAAAACTCGTATCGGAAAAAAGGCCCGGAACGTGGCGTTTCCCTTCTCGAAGGTGTGGCAAATCCCGTGCGTCGTGCCCGGTAAACGTATCGACACTATACATGGCCGCGCCATCGGAAAAATAATGGCGGCAGAGCGCTGCAAGAAAATGGCTCGTTCCCCCTTTGTGTACTCCCGCCTCGAGGATAAAAATCTTTTCGCCGCCATGGCGAATCCGCGTGATATTTTCGACCGCCTGATACAAATGATAAAGCCGATCATAAAAATGTCCCGTGGTCTTCGCTTCGACAACCTCGCGCGCGCTTCGATAGAAGACGCTGTGTGCCCGAATATCGCGAAGTTTCTTGGCCGAACGTCCGTATACGGTCGGCACATAGTGATACCCCTCTCGGGCGCGAAACACTACGTACCCAAAGCGGAGGATTATTCTCTGTACGAATTCATTTAATTTCATGGTAGGGAATCTTACGGAGGTCTGAATGTGACGCGACAGCATGTACGATCCGGAAAATGCGCTCGCCTGCTTTCCCGTCAAGCGGCCCAACATGCTTTTTTACGATACGCGCCCTCCCCTCGCGATCACGGGACGGATTTTCAAGATACGAACGTACAACCTCGATGAGCTCTTTTTCATTGGAAGCGCGCCGCATGCCTCCTGTAGCTTCCAGTTCCTGATAATGGACCGTATTATCAAGCGCCGCGGACAAACGCTGGCTCCATCGAATCCTCGAGTCGGGAGTATACCCATTGAATCCTATAAGGACAATCGGCCTATCAAAAATCGATGCTTCGAGCGCAACAGTGGATCCCATATTAAGCGTAACGTCGCTCAAGCGCACCAAATTCATGAGAAGCCGAAGATCCGCATCGGTAAAATCCCATCCCTTCCCGAACGCAAGAACCGGACATTGCTTTGCCTCCTCGCGAAGCGCGCGTACATGATAGGGACTTGGATGCGGACGAATGACCGCCTGCGAATTTGGGAGCTCTCCTCGCCCAATCGCTTTCACAAGCATCACGACGTGTTCGGCTGTTTCCGGAATGTTAAAGAGTCCCGCCATGAGCCCGCCTCCAAAATACGTGATCCAGCGCTTCGAAGAATCAATCCCAAACATCTTTCCGAACTCCTCCTTTGACATCCGCCACGCGGGGTCAACATAATGATCCCATTGCGGAAATCCGACCACACGAATGTGTTCTCGTGGGTAGCTATTGAAACGCACCGCTTCTTCAACCATGGAATCATTCTGCACCAAGAGAACATCGGGATGCACCCGAAGAAACCCTTTTGAGGTGAAATTATCCCAGCTTCGCATCATGCCGATCGAAGGAATCCCGTGGCGATGAGCGTATTTCACCATGAGAAAATCACTCTCCGTGAGAAGCCCGGCCGCAAACACGGCGTCAGGTTGATATTTCTCGAAGTATAGATGCCATCCCGCATCGTCACGAAAAATATAATATTCGATATTCCGCATAATCCAGCGCCAAAACGTGAAATGCCCCAACACCCAGAATCCCTGCTTAACCAAAAAATTCACAAGCGAGCCGCCATTCAGATAGCTGAACCAGATTCGAGAAGAAATCGTACGGGTTGGTACGCACCCAAAACAAGCGATCCGATACATCTGTTTTACCCATCGATCTCCACCAATGTCGGGCGGAATTGACTCAATAATGCAATGCTCATTCCCGAATTTCTCTTGATACTTCTTTGCGTTTTCGTCCGGAACAAAGAGAACGGCGGTTACATCTTGGCGCGCCTTCAAAATCGAGTAAAAATCACCGTAGAGGATATTACGGATCTCCTGGCCCGCCGCAAGCGTAAGAAAAATTACCGTATTTCTTTTTTTTTCCATATCACTTGTGCATAGAATGCATGCGAGAAAAAACCGACTTCGGATCAGCCAGAAGGTCGCGCGGCCGCCCCTCCTCTTTCACCGATCCTTCGTCTAGCACGAAAATTCGATCTGCGCCCATTACCGTTGAAAGACGGTGCGCAATAATAATGATCGTGACTTTCCCCCGCAAATTCTCAATGGCGTGCTGTATATGCCTTTCGGACTCAATATCCAAAGCACTCGTCGCCTCGTCAAGTATAAGGACGGAGGGGAGTTCTGCAAGAGCCCGTGCGAGGACAATCCGTTGGCGCTGCCCGCCAGAAAGCATCGTCCCCCGTTCTCCCACCACCGTCCGGATTCCTTGGGGAAGGGACATCACAAAGTCGTGTATGTAGGCACGCTGCAATGCAAAACGTATGTCTTCGTCTGATACATTACCCCGATAAAATCTTACGTTGTGCTCAATAGTATCGTTTAATAAAAAAATATCCTGCGATACGTAGCTAATGCGTTTTCTCCACTCATGGAGATCAAATTCCTCTGCCGGTCTTCCATCAAGAAGGATTCCGCCCCCTTGAGGCGAAAAAAACCTCATCAGGAGATCCGCAATCGTTGTCTTCCCGGCGCCTGAAACTCCTACAATCCCTACCATTTCTCCCTTTTTTACGGAAAACGACAAATGAGAGAAGAGCTCCGTCTTACCCGTATGAGAGAACGTAACGCCGCGAAACATTACCTCATGCTCAAAGCGAAACGGAAGTCCCTGCCGGAATTCCTCTTGAGAACCTGACAACATACGCTTAAACTGCTCCACGAATACGACATGGGGTAACGATTCATTGATATCATGCAGAGCGCCTTGGATAAGTTCAATCTGCAAAAATATCTGCTGTACGAGATAGATGATTGCGACAAACGACTCAAAGTGAAATTCCGTCGTATAGTATGAGAAAAGAAAAATGCTTGATATAAGGACAACACTCGCCGGTTCAATCGCTTGCTTATTGAGCGACCGAATGATATTCCCTTTCAACTCAAGCGAGCGCCATTGATTAAACTGCTCTTCGCCGCGCAGAAGTACCTCATCTTCCACCGCCAATGCCTTAATGGTCTTAAGCCCTCCCAAATGCTCAATGAGATATTGGAAAAGATTCTTACTTTCACGCGCAAACGCCTCTCGGAGCACCTTTGTCTTCCGGAGCAAAGGTCCGAGTATAGCGAGAAGAATTCCTCCTACCATGACAGTAATTATTGTGATCGGGTAAGAGATGGTGAACGCGACAGACAAAAATACCGCCACGCTCACAAATGCAAGGGGCAAATATGCGAGAGAACCGAGAAGTTGCGAACTCCGATCTACGTCTTGGGTGAGCGCCGTCTGGATGTAGCCTGCCTTCTGAAAAAGAAGTACCGGCCATCGCGCGCGAAGTACTTTTCGTAAGATATCACCCATCTCCCGCGTACGGTAATGATACATAACGCTGAGCCGGACATAACTAAACAAAAAAAGAAAGCCCGCCTTTAAAACAAAGAAGATGATAATAAAAACTGCAAGCGACCGAATATCATACGGAAACGGAAGATACTGAAAAACCGCCGCCACAAAGCGGGTAATCATGTTTTCCCCACCGCCCTCTCCCCCGATGACAAACGAGAGGAGCGGAATCACCATACCTACGCCGACGCTCGCTGCAATACTCCCCGCGAGCCCAACGCATCCCATAAGAACAAGTTGAGGGAGGTAGGGGCGATATGTCCGAATCAAAAGACGAAACGTCTCCTTCATATACCTTCTTCAATCATACCTTTCTCTTCTACAAGGATGCATGGAATTGTTTCTGAACGGAAAACGAAGGGAAATCAATGCGACTGAGAACATCGACTATCTTTTTTGCGGCAGTACCGTCTCCGAAAAGATTGGTTGAAGGATACGGGCCATATTCCAATTGCCACTCAATCACAGAACGAATGTCGTCGGCGTGAGCTTCTGCATCAATCACATTCACGCCCCGCTCGCGTCCATCCTGGCGATTCCCCACGAGGACAACGGGAGTGCCGAAATATCCTCCCTCCCGCAGAAAACTGGAAGAATTTCCAACCGCAACCGCGGCATGTTTAAGAATTCGACAAAAATCTTTTGGAGAAAATCCGCGAAAAAACACCGCCGTTGTCTTTGCGGCCGAATGCTGACGTTCACGATATTCCCGAATTGCCGAAGAAATACCGTCTTGACCTCCATCAATATTCGGAGCAATAAAAATCTTCGGCAGATCGAATACATCAACTGCTTTCAAAATACTCTCCATATTCTCATAGCTTGACCGATATTCCGTGGTTACCGGATGTTGGGAAACAATAATAAATGGTTTGCGGAGATCAACGCCGCGGAGGTTATCCGCTTTCCATACCCCGGGGCCATGCATATCACGAAATGGCTCGTTAAGCGACAGATCAATTCCCATCAAAAAATCAATAATAGGGGAACCGGCGAGGTGGACAGAGCGGGGGTCCTCACCCATTGCAAGAATACGCTCTTTTGATTTTTGCGTCACCGGAAAATGAATATGAGCCAATTTCGTAATCGCGTGGCGGACACTGTTATCGATTGTACCGGAAACGTCTCCGCCCTCGAGATGCGCAATCGGAATATTTAAAAACGCGGCTGCCATCGCGACCGGAAGTATCTCAAACCGATCGCCGTGAAGAAGCAAAACGTCTGGCCGAAGACTTTCAAAAATGTCCGGAATACCCAAGAGTCCGAAGGCGGCTGATTTGACCATTGTAGTAAGATTTCCACCTTCAAGAAACAAAGGAAGCCGCGCGCTGATCGGGAAACCATCAGCTGTAAGTACCCGCATAAGATACTCCATCTGATGAATTTCGTGATGAGGCTTCAGAAGCGCTGATGTGCGCGCACGAATATACCATGGCAGAGAACGAAAAAACGACACCGGCTCTCCGTGGCGAAGATACCAGAGGAGGTGGTCGAAAAAGAGCGGGGTTCCAACAATAACCTGAAGCTCAAAATTTGGATGATTTTGAACAGCCCCCATAACGGGTTTGAGCCGTCCATAATCGGCGCGGCTTGTTGTGACAACACAAATTTTTTTCTTTTTCGTTACTTCACGTGATTCCATCGAAGCTGTGTGTCCTTCGGTATATCTCGCCGAGCCCGCCGCCCGAGTATACGTTTAAATCCCTCTGCACGGATTTGACCAGTTCCCGGCCGTTTCACCCAAAGATTTTCCATGGTAAATTTTTCTCCTTTCTTTACCGGCGCAATAGTTACTACTGACGCAAACGCAAAATCAATCGTCGGCTGTTCTTCTTTGAGGGGGCCTTTGTGCTCTCCGCGCGACTCCCAGATGGCGCGCGATCCCGTAATAAGCATTTTTAATTCTTGCGGATCCATGGAAACCAGAATGTCCTCCCCTTTCCATGTACGGTCGGACGTAAAATGCCGTTCAAGAACCGATGCGCCAAGTGCAACCGCGCCCAAGGCCGCCCACGGGCCTTTTGAGTGATTCGAAAGCCCTACAACGGTATCAGGGAACGCTTTGCGTAACTTTGCAACCGCTTGAAGATACACGCGGTTCCAGGGAGTTGGATACATATTCGTACAGTGAAGAAGTACGAACGGAACCTTATGCTTGCGTAAAATGGCAACTGTTTTTTTGATTGACGGAATATCGTTCATGCCGGTTGAAACAATCATCGGCTTTCCGAACCGAGCAACATGCTCCACCAAGGGATAATTATTGCATTCTCCTGATCCGATTTTAAATGCCTTCACGCCAATTTTTTGAAGTCGATTCGCAGCGGCGCGCGAAAACGGCGTTGAAAGAAAAATCATTCCGAATCTTTCCGTGTAGCGCTTCAGTTCGCGCTCTTGCGTTTCCGAAAGCGCCGAGCGCTCCATAACCTCCCAAATAGAAACCTTAGAATTTGCCGGAATTGTTTTTCGCGCTTCCGCTTCAAGCATTTCATCCTCAAGGACATGCCCCTGAAATTTCACACATTCGGCCCCAGCCCGCGCCGCATCGCGGATCATCCGCTTTGCTTTTGCAAGATTCCCATTGTGATTAATGCCGATTTCCGCGATTACAAACGGCGGATAATCAAGACCGATTTTTCTTTCCGAAATAGTAATAGAGGGATTCATATAATGCTAGGGTTTCTCTTCTTCTAGTATTTTTTTAAATTTTTCTTCTGCGGCTTCCCAATCTGACGGCTCGTCGATATCAAAGGCAAATTTCTTATCTACTACGCACCCGCGCGAATCATCGCCGTAGATATTCGGCTCCGGAGAAAACAAGAGCGACGACTGAAACGCATAGACGGAACTGTTCCGATAATATGTTTTGGGAAGCGATTGCCTGCGGGGAACAAAATTTTTTAACGGACCCCCGGCAAAGATGGAGAGGCGATCGTGTGCAGCCATCGTAACCTGCCACATCGGATTCAATACGCCGGGTACCTCTGCAACGCTGATAACCGAGTCCGCTCCGGTCGCCCTCAACTTCTCAACGATCTCCCGGACGTGATAGGGCCGTTTTGCGGCAGACGTCGGTTCGAAAAGCACGACATATTCCGGCACATAGTTTTCGCGCTCTTTAAGCCATGAAAGCGCATGCACCAAAACCGGCAGAGTCGGCGTATTATCCTCGGCAAGTTCCGCGGGACGCATAAACGGAACCTCTGCTCCGTACATACGCGCGACCGCCGCAATTTCTTCCTCATCTGTACTCACAATAACGCGATCAACGATTCCGCTTTTCTTGAGCGTCTCAATAGCCCATGCAAGAAGTGGCTTTCCGCAAAACGGTTTGATGTTCTTGCGCGGGATCGCTTTTGAACCGCCGCGCGCGGGAATAATACCGAGAATATCTTTCTTAACTTTCATGCAACAAATATAACGTATACGGCTATTGAAAAGTTTTTGAGTTGACTGATTAAAAAATTGCGCTAATGCGCCACATCTAGTTGCGAGAAAACATGAGAGCGGCGTGTGCAACGCGATCCGCTGAATGACCATCGAGCTTCCAGATAAATTCCTGCCGAATTCGTTCTCGTCCTTCCGCATCAAGATTCGGATTATCTAAATAATTATTTATATATGTAATGAGCGATTCGCGCGTATACGCAATCGCAAATCCTTTCGTGCGCGAAAGCGCAATGTAGTGGGAATAATCATGATAGTAACGCTTTACGGAGCGCCAATGTGGCTCCTGCGACTTTCCGTCAAACGCAACGCATACGATCGGCTTGTCGAACGCAGCGGCGTCAACGGTCATAGTGGAAGCAGTTGTCACAAGCACATCGCAATGTGCAAGGGAATTCGCGAGATGAACAACCTGTTCTTGCTCCATTTCCCAACTTGACCGGTCCTTCCCGCTATATGACGAAATACCACTATCAAAAACCACATTCCCGAGGCGCTTTACAGAATTCTCATCAAAACGAAAAGCGGGATGGGGCCGAAATACAAGAACAACCTCTTTTGCGTCTTCAATCATCCCCTCCCGGAGCTTCCGCGCGATTATTTCGAGTACTTCAATTTCATGCGGTGCATGAAAATCCCCAATTCCCGCAAAAAGAATCATTTTCTTTTTTGGATCAATACCGAGTTTCCGAAAAAATTCCTCCCTCGGCACTATTATATCCTTCACATACCAATCAAAATGAGGAATGCCGACTAGTCGGATCCGTTCCCGCGGGTACTGTTGCACATATTCCATCTTTTCTGCAATATAAGGACTCCAAACAAGGAGTACAACATGAATATATGGAACAAGACCGCCGCGAGAAGTTGGGTTGTCCCAACTTCGCACCATACCGACAACCGGAACATTATTCTTGTGCGCTGCTATCGTTGCATCAAAATCTAATTCGATTTGGACATCCGTGGAAAAAAGCAAATCTGGCTTTTCACGAGAAAAAAGCTCTTCCATGGCACGCGAAGGCGCACGAAGCAAAAAAAGACGCCGCACAAACGCGTGGAACCATTTACTTTTTCCAAAAAGATAGATAAAAGTCCTCTTTGCGGCAAAAGCGACATACCTTCCCTCCATATGGGTCCGCTGATCCATAAGAATTGTTTCGGTCCATAAACCATTTCGAATACAGTATGAGAGTACGCGTTCAAAAAACGAGAGGGGCCGGCCGAGAATTCCAAAAACAGAAATTCGATCCGACCCAAATTCTGTCCGATAGAACTCTTCTTTGTCCGCATGTGTAACAAGTCCCACGTGAACATCGCTATGCTGAATAATCTTTTCAAGCACAAAAGAGCGAAGAATATTTCTCGCAATCGATCCGTCATTTACGGTAATAAAGATTTTTTTCATGGCTTAGTTGGAAAACCAAGAGAACGGACAAATTCAAGAATAGCCGCGTTTCGCTTCTCCCATGAGTATTTTTGTACTTCGCGGCTACCCCTCTCCACTCGTTGATCCGTCTCCTTGGGGTCTGCGAATGCGGTGTGGATAGCACGTGCAAATGACGAAGGGATGTCTGCCTCTGCGAAGAAAACCATTGAATCATCAACAATATTTCGAATAGACGGAAGATCAGAAGCAATGATTGGCCTCCCGGACGCCATATACTCAAAGAGTTTCACCGGAGACGTCTCAACGCGCGACGCTTCGTCTTTTGAGGTATTGGGAAGCACAAGAATGTCTGCGGCGCGAAGCCACATCGGAATTTCGGCATGAGGCCTTCTTCCGGCGATAACAATATTCTTAACTTTTAACTTTTCACTTTTAATCTTAAACTTTTCAATATCCTCGTCTGTGCCGCCAACGAAATACAGTATTTCGTCTTCATTGAGAAATTGGTGCGCATCAAAAAGCGTTTGAACGCCCTTCCAACCGAACAGATGGCCGGTATACAATACGATTTTTTTATCAAGGGGGAGAGATAATTTTTCCCGCGCCTCTCTTTGCGAGATATCGATCGAGAACATATCAATATCGACAGCATTTGGCTGATGGAGCATGCGGAAAACAGGAATGCTAAAATCATTTTTCAATGCCTCCACTTTGATTCGGTTTGTGACAATGAAACCCGATATACGCCGGAATACGAAACGGTTCAACGCCTCAATGCGGGATTTGTAGAAATCATGAATCTCAAGGGTCATGGGGCGACGAAGAAACGAAATCAACGCCGCGTCCCGCGCGTCATGGAAATAGAGAAGCGCGCGGCGACGGAACGCGACAGAAAAAAACGCGGATACATTAAATGACGCAAGAAGGATATAAAAAGAAGAAGAGCCGGGAAAAACACCGAGAAGATCAATAACCGGTATCCGTCGAATCCGGAAGTTTTTCTCGATCCCGTGATGAGAAAACGGATCAACGCCGTGAAAAGCGGGATTCCTACGCCACGGAACCAAAAGTTCAACTTCGTGTCCGGAACGCGCGAAGCCCTCACACGTCTTCATAATAAGAGGCGACATCGTCTTTTCGGACGGAAACCGCCAATGCGATACGTATACTATTTCCATAGGAGTCGCTTCCCGAGAAGCCCGAGAAGGCGCGCGTTATACTCGTGGCGCGCGTATTCGTAAAAAAGAGGGGGGCGCTTTCCGCTGCAAAACAAAAATCGGGGCATACGGAGAACATGAACGAGCGACGCTCGAAAAGTATGCAGCATCTTCTTGAGAATCTTTATCCTTGAAACAGACCGGAGACCCTCTGACTCTATACGAAGATAGTGCGCCATCCTCCGGCGGACGCCTGCGACGTCCCCCAAGGGCACTAGGATAGGATGCGTTAAGGCGCCAACGCGCTCGCCGGGCAAAACCTCGATTCGTTCATGTACCGATTTTATAAATCCCTTCACATGGCCCCGGTGAAAAAACCGCATCTGCTGATTCGGATACGACGTACTGCACCGAACGAGCTTCCCTTGATGCACGTATATCCGCGGCGTCCACCATGCAAACGCCGACGGAGCTAAAATGATCTTTCGCATTTCTTCCGCGCATTCCGCTGACACATATTCGTCGGAATCGATATAGAATACCCACGGATTCCGAAGATGCGCCATACAGCTGTTCCGAACCGCACTAAAGTCCGTAATTTCTCCCTCGGCGTCGCGATGCCGCGCGTCTTGCACTGCGACCGACGCGCCGAATTCACGCGCAATGCTTGCTGTTTCATCGCTGCTGCTTCCGTCACAAACAAAAACCTCGTCAAAATCGCGAAGCGATTCAAGCGCACGGCGCAACGTTCGCGCAGAGTTTCTCGCAAGGATGAAAACAGAAATAGGAAGTTTATCCGGCATAGAAACTGTCTAAAAAGTCTGTTTCGTCGCGAAATTGTCTGATTTCGAGCGAGCCGAGGACGGACGACGAAGGCGTATATGGAGAATATACGCCGAGGAGGACGGACAAAGGCGGAGCCGAAATCGGACAATTGCAGTAGAATAAGGGCTTTTTAGACAGTTTCATAGGGTTTTTCCAAAAGAAGCATAATATGAGGAAGAAGCGCGCGATGAGGCAAACCCAAAACGCGCATGCCCGCCTTTATAACGCGCTTGAAGGGGTTATGCGTTCTTCCCAGCTCCCTTCGGATTTCCCACGGCTGACCTTTGAGCGCGCTCTCGCGGGCGAATTTCAATACGCGCCAATAGGTATAAAAATGAAGGTTATTGTCCTTGAGCGGATTTTTCCCACAGATCCGAACGTATACATCCTGAAAAATGCGCGGAAAGTACGCAAGGCCCCAGAGGCCGGTATGGGTTTCCTTTGGCCAAAGGCGGTTCGGCAAGGCGAGATAGAGGACTCCGCCCGGCTTCAAGACGCGCCATATCTCCGAAAGATATTCTCGAGGATCTCTAACGTGCTCGAAAACGCTTATGGAGAGCGCGGCGTCGAAATACCGGTCGGAAAACGGCAACGCGCTCCCGTCATAAAAGAAAAAACTGGGCGAGACGCCGTAGGCAGCCGCGTGGCGCACTGCAATGGCAACAAGATCTTCCTCGATATCAACGCCGGACACCTCGGCGCCCGCTTCAGCAAACGCAATGGAAACGCCTCCGTTTCCCGATCCGACGTCAAGCACGCGGAGGTTTTTCGGATCACGGATGCGAATACGGAAATCTTCCACGATTCCGCGCGCGCGAGCGATCTTGTTCGCCCAGTCCGCAATGATTTTTTGCCGCTCTCGCTCCGAGGCGCGCGGGAAGCGTCCAGAAACATATTCGCGCGCAACGACATGAATATCGTCAAGAAATGATTCCGGCATGGCGGTATTCAATCGAAGAAAGCATGGTAAGAAACTGATCGACATGATGGAGAATATCGAAGTCCCTTGCGCGAAGCAGCGCGTTTCGGGAAATCGCGCGCCGAAAGCCGGCATCGCGCATCATTCGTTCCATTTCGCGCTTGAACGCGTCGACGTCACCCAACGGAACCAAAACACCGTTCGTTCCCGAAATGATGATCTCCCGGAAGCCGCCGACGTCTGAGGCAATAACCGGAACTCCCGCAGCCATTGCTTCGACTGCTGCGATCCCAAACCCCTCCCAGCGGGAAGGAAGAAGAACGCAATCAGCACAAGAAAGGAGCTGTGGAATGTCGCGCCGTTCGCCGAGAAACCTCACCCGCTCGCGAAGCCGATATTCCTCCGCAAGCGCTTCAAGCCGCGCCCGCTCCTCCCCGTCTCCCGCAACAAGAAGAAACACGCCTGGGATGTCCCGCAAGGGAGCAAAAAGAACATCAAGGCCTTTTTGACGCGTCAGGCGGCCTATAAAGAAAAAGAGGAACGCGCCCTGCGGCACACCGAATTTCTCCCGTTTCATACCGCCTTTTCTTTCGCGGATGCGCGAAAGATCAACGCCGTTCAGAAGAATAACAATTTTCCCGCGGTTGATACCGTGGCGCACAAGCGATTCACAGACGCCCCGAGAAACCGCAACGATACGGTCCGAAAACCTCTGAAGCATCCGATCAACGAAAAATTGCCACGGCGACTTCACGGCGTCATACACGTTATGCTCGAACGACACAATCGCTGGCACGCGGCATATCGCGCCCGCAACACGCCCAATCGTATTCGCAAACCACAGATGGGTGACAAGAATGCGCGGACGCCATTCGCGGATCGTCAAGACGAATCGGAGCCACGACGAAAGGTCCAGCATGCCGCGGAAAACTATATTCCTCCGATTACTCTCGGCAATCCTGCATTCTGCAAGAAGCGACGCCCCTGCTTTTTCCGGCCGGAGCGTTATGAGCCGCACCGGAATCCCACGACGGATGCATTCGTTTATTTCGTCGACCACAAGCCGTTCCGCGCCACCACCTGAGAGCGAGTTGACGACAAATGTTATGGTCGCGGCCCGAGACAACGAATTTCCATTCATAAACCGCGAGGTGCAAGTGATTCGGACAACGCGTCCATCATCCTGCCAACTGTTTTCTCAAACGCGTGATGCTCGACCACGGTGCGGCGAAGGGTCAGATTCGGACGGCTTTCATCTGCAAGATTCTTGATTCGCCCCGCGAGAAACTCCGGGCCTTGGTGCACCAAAAAATACTGGGGTGGCAGTATGTCGCGATATGCCTCGTTCGATGTGAGGACGGAAAGTCCGACTGCCATCGCTTCAAGCACCGCTTTATCCATGGACCCTGTCCTTGAAAGATTAACGAAAAGATCATGATCGCGAAGAATATCCGGGATTTCACGATATGGAAGAGGCCCGAGAAAAACAATTTCCCGATCAAGACCGAGGCGAGAGACAAGCATTTTTAGCGAGTCAAGGTAGAAAGAATCTTTTGGAAGAAGAGGGCCGCCCGCGATTGTGAGTACCCACTGCCGCCCCCACGTTTTTTTGAGCTCGGCGCACGCACGAATGAGCGCCTCATAATTTTTTACGGATGAAATCCTTCCGATAGTAACGAGCCGTAACGCGCTTGGATGCGCGAGCGGCGATTTCCCGGGAGAAAACCGTTCGGTATCAATCGCCTGCCCCACGACGACCACTTTTTTGGAATGAATCCGAAACCCCTCGCAGGACGACGTAAACACGAAAGAGACGAGTTTTTCCGCAAGCCGCAGCTTCCACGTAACGCTCTTGTGGGCGTACCAGAGCGCGCTCGGTTTTTTGAGAGAAATAAGAAAGGGGGCGGCGGCAACGACGAATTCCGGAATTTGATGGAAAAGCACGGCGTCCGCGCGCGCGTAGTGACGCGAAAAAAGCACCAAGAAGCGCCAGATCCGTTTGAGGCGCGAGAACCCGTGTTCTTTCCCGAGAGAATAGACCGATACGTGTGGGGGAAACGACGCAAAACCCACGGCATTCGCGATAATCACCACGCTCTCGGCGCGGCGAGCGCATGCTTCGAACCAATAATAAAACGCTCCGAGATTGTCGTCCTCTCTGTCGACTTTTTGCGTAAGGATGAGAAGTTTCATCAAAAACAGATAGTGAATGTTTCTCTGTAGCGCAGGAGGTATTCTTCTTCGTCTGACGGGAACGACCGCACTACTTCCACGTTCGCGCGAGAAAACTGCGCGCGGAGCTCCGGATCTTTCGAGAGGGATTCAACGGCAGACCGGAATGCGTCTCTGTCATTCACCGGAATCACGATGCCGTTTACGCCGCTTTTTACGACCTCACCCGCAAGCCCCACATCGGTCATAACAACCGGAAGTCCCGCCGCCATTGCTTCAAGCACCACGCGCCCCCATCCTTCGTGATACGACGAGAGAAGAAATACGTCGAACGAACGGAAGTACTCGTGGATGTCGGAGCGCCATTCCTCAAGTATAACACACCCGCCGAGGCCAAAACGCGCAATCGCACGCTCGTAACGCAGACGGTCGGGGCCGTCGCCGATAATCGAAAGAGTCGCTTCCGGTATCGCCGTGCGAAGTTCCGCCATCATACGGATAAGCATCAAAAAATTTTTCTCCTTTTCCACAAAGCGGCCCGCGGCGCACATGCGAAACCGCTTCTTGACGGACGCAACAGGTGCCGCGCCATCCGCGACCGCACGCCGAAACGCCACGAGATCGGCAAAAATAGGAAGAACCGCAATCCGCTCCCGCGCGGCAGGAAACCGGCGAACGACGGAATCGCGGATCCGCGCCGACACAACCCGGATGCACCGAGCCCGCGGCAGTAAAAAACACGCGATCCGATAGCGAACCCGCTCTTTCCACGACGCGCGACAATACCAGGGGCTCAAAACATCCGCGTGAACCTGGAGCTGGAATGGGACGCCGAACCTGCGGCTCGCGAAATAACCGATGAGTCCCACTTCGTCAGGCGACTGGGCGCTCACGGCGTCAAAACGACCTTGTGAAAGAAGCGTGCGCAATCTCCGGTACATCCACAAACGAGAAACCACGGCGCCGAAACCTGTTCCGTAAAGGAAGAGTCGCGAACCGACTCGTTCGTCTGCATCCGCCCCAAGAACAAAAATATGAAGCTCGGAAAAAAGCTCTGCGTAGCGCTCCATCCTCTTCCTGGCGCCGCTCCCGTGCCGAAGGATGGAGGGATCAGAAGAAAGCATGACTACCTTCATGTGAAAAGTGTTACCGTTTTATCCGCCATTCGCTCAGCCGTAAAACGCATGCTCGTCTTTCGGCCTTCGGCTCCCAGACGAGCGCCGAACGCCGGGTCGTCGAGAACGCGAAACACCGCACGGACAAGCTCATTCCTATTGTCGTATGGAACGAGGAGGCCGTTTTCGCCGTCGCGAATAAGTTCTGGATTCCCGCCGACCGCCGTTGTCACAACCGGTGTTCCTCGCGAAAGCGCTTCGAGTATTGTATGAGAAAACCCTTCATACGCCGTATTCAGGATAAAAACGTCCGCGGCGGCAAGGTACAGCGCATGGTCCTCGGGAGAAACGCGCCCAAGAAATCGAACTCGATGAGAAACGTTATTTTTCTTTGCGCGCTCCTTCAGGATTTCTTCAAGCGGTCCCGAACCAAGAATAACCAGCTCGGCGCCGGAAGCTCGGCGAAGAATATCAGACATTGCATCGATCAAAAGAGAAAACCCTTTCCACGGCACCAAGCGGCCGGAAGAGACAAGAAGCGTTCCTTCTACGCCAAGAAACACACGCGCGGATTCTCGGGAAATCCCCTTGGAAGATTCCGCGGCGTTCTCAATCACAACGACCTTCTCTTTCCGGACTCCCCACCAGAGAATAACCGAGCGCAGATACGCGCTCGGTACGATAACGAGCCGCGCGCGCCGCGCCACAAACGTTTCGATCTTTCGCAAAATCTCCACTCGCACGCCATACCGCTTCCCCAAGAACGAATTAAGAAGATCCGTAACGCCAAAGCGCTGAATGCCCTGCTCCCATGCGTAGTCGCCGACAACTTTCAGCGCGAACTCGCGACGAATGCACCATGCGGCAAAGAATGCCGGCAGCCCTACGCTCACCGGATCTTGCGCAAATACGACATCCGCGAAGCGGCCGCGGAATGCGACGTCAAGAAAAAAAAGAAAATGGCGAATTCCCTTTTTGTACCGCCGATAGTCGCCGAATGAGGAAACACGGACCATGATTCCGCGCCGCGGCAGATGTTCGAGAAGCGTTTTCGTATAGGTGGCGGGACCTCCGATATCCGGCGGAAATGCGCCGGTCGCAACAAGGATGCGCTTTTTTGCGGCGAGAAGCTCACGGAAAAGATCGCTGTAGATATCCGCAATGCGATCCCAGGAAAATCGATCGCGGACCATATCCTGGCCCCGAACGGCAATGCGGTTCTGCAATTTTCTGTCCCGCAAAAGACGGAGAATCTTTTGCGCAAGGTCACCGGGATCCTCCGGACGCGCAAAAAGACCGGTTACCCCGTCCTCAATAATATCGGGGATGCCGCCGACCGGCGTTCCAATGATGGGGACTCCACAGGAGAGAGATTCCACAAATGAATTCCCCATGCCTTCGGACCGCGAGGGCCGGACAAATACGTCTGCTTTGCAAAGATAGTTCGGCACTTCCTCATGGGGGATACTCCCGAGAAGCTGTACGGATTCGCCAAGACCAAGCGACAGAGAAAGCTTCTCAAGCGCGCCCCGTTCCGGACCATCGCCAAGAATCCAACACTCTGCGCCGGATATGGACTTCTTGACCTCCTTCATCGCGCGAATCAGCACATCGATTCCGTTTTTTTTCACCAGCCGCGAGGTCGTAATGACAATCTTCTGGTTTTTGCGGGAACTTCTCACTTTTGAATTTTGAATTTTGAATTTCTCACCGTCTACCCCGTTCGGAATCAGACGCGCAATACCTCGGTAGCGATATTCGCCCGAGAGCGCGAGAAGATAGGACGAGATCGCCGTAACTGCGTCAGCGTGAAATAAGATCGCGCAAAGCGCGCGCCGGATAAACCCACCGCGGCCTCGCCGGATCCGCTCCTCGTTCTCTCCGTATTGAAACGTAAAGACAAGAGGGGTTCGCGGGTGGAAGAACTTGAAAGCGAGCGCGGCGAGAGACCCTTGTGAAAGATCCATGCCCCACAGCAAAACATTTTTTTGTTTTGCAGAAATCCGAAATCCGAAATCCGAAATCCGAAACAAAACTAAAACAGGTAACAGCCATTTATCGAATCGAGTCCCGAAACCGAGGCGAATTACCGTTCCTTCGGGGCGTAGTTCCCGTTTCGGGATGTCACGCCGCATTCGCGCCGTCACAATAGTAAAATCAAAACGGTCCTTGAGCCGCCGGCTAACTTCCTCTATGGCGATCTCTGCGCCGCCCACAAAAGGATGATAGGCGGTTGAGAAGACATATACCTTTGGTTTCGCCATCGTATCTATTGGAACGCACCGAAAAAGGCAGAGGTCAAGATTTTCGAAAAGCAGCGGCAAGCGTACCTCCATACCATTGGAGTGCGGGAAGCTTCTGTGCAAAACATCGAAGCCCGTGAACGTCACGTTCCTTCCAAAATTCAGCAAGCGAGAGACCCTGCGCCTTGAGAAACCGCATCACTTCCCACGAAGATATGAGTACGCGCAGATCGTCGTCCTTTCGCTCATATCTGCCGGTCCGATCGGTAAAATTTTCCTTCACAACCCGAAACGCCGAAAACCCTACCAACCGAAGAACATAATCCCGCATGCGGACGATATGAAACCATGCGCGATATAAAAACGACTTGTGGCGGAGAGCGGTCGGCCAGGCAAGTGGAAACTCAAGGTTTGGGGCAAGCACGATAAGGAACCCGCCCCGTTTCAGAACGCGGGCGCATTCTCGAAGAAGCCCCTTGGGATCACGAACGTGCTCAAGCGAAAACAATAAAAGCGCTCCGTCGAAAGAGGCGTCTTCAAATTCAAGCGGCGGACACTCACGAGCAACAAATGCAATTGAACGGGAATCTTCCTTCCACTTCGCACGCGCTTCTCGAACCGCATACGAAGAACGCTCGATCCCCGTATACGAAATATTTTGCCCAAGCCGAGAAAGAATTTCCGCCGTGCCGCATCCGACATCAAGAATCTTAAGAGGATGCTCCCCTTTCTCCCGTATGTAGTCAATGACGTTCCGTCTGGGAAACGCATCCCATCCTGTTCCACACCCGCATATTCATAATAGTGTGGCTCGTAGTTCGCCATTATGGCGTTCTTTTTGCCTCAAGCTCCATGATGGTCTCTTTGACTAACCCGTCAGAGGGGTTTTGGACAAGAACTTTTTTCCACCATTCGAGCGCAGCGGGAATGTTATTCTCACGCTGGTATAAAGCCGCAAGCCAACGCATGAGATCGGTATTGCCGGGATTTGCTTCAAGCCCTTCAAGAAGCACATCGTCCGCCAGGCCCTTTTTTTGCGTGTACGAATACGAATAGAGATCAGAAAGCGACATATACGTTCCGATGTCGTCAGATTTGTTTCGAATCGATGCACGGAAATTCGCCTCTGATTTCGGATAGTCAGGAAGATACTTCCAATAGAGTTCCCCCAAATTTGCGAAAGAAACGGAGTTCAGGGGCCGAATCACGCTCGCATATTCCCAGGCATCGCGCGCGCCCTCGTAATCGCCGATTCCTTTTTTCAAAAGCCCTATCTCGAGCCATCCTGCCAAAAAATCGGCGCGCTCGCTCACGGCCGCGGCATGAGTCCGAATCGTCGAATATATTTTATCAAGATCACTCCCGCCGAAAGCGGCTATCTCCTTCGGATCAGGCCTGATCTCTCCGGGATCGCGGCCGACATACGGCGGAATCAAAACCGGAGGATCCTCTGCGACGCGACGCGCCTCTTCCCCGCCTTCTGGAATGTTCAATTCCCCTTGGGGTCGCTCCCGAAAAACAAGCAATCCCGAAATGTTCTCCCGAAAATATACGAGAACTCCGACGCCAGCGATCGCGAGGACGATGACGATAAAAGAATATCGTTTGAAGAATTCCCTAATGGGCATATGCTAAAAAATATTACATGACAAAAAGCAGAGTGTCAACTATTGACAAAAAAATGCGCCCGGAGCAAAAATGGATCTTTTCGAACAGCTTCTTAAGGACGATTCAATACGAACGTGAAACCGCCAACGGGCGAAATGGGAATTGTTGCTTGCACCGAATCAAAGGTAATCGCAAGGGAACCGCTTATGACGTAATCGAGGTTGTCCACCCATAATCCGTATGTTCTCGTGGCGCCCGCCGGAAATGTCTTGGGAATTGAAATGCCAAAAAGAGACACATGAGGGTTCCCTTCCGGCGGAACAGTTGAATTAAACGTATAACGGGTGGATGAAATTACCTCATCCGAAGTTGTAACTCCATCCCGAAGAATAAAGATGACTTCCCGTCCTCGATTGCTTGCCGAGTTCATCTGATCAGTAAGCTTTATTATAATTTGCGAAAGAAGGATGCTCGCCGAAAGATTATTTTGAATTGTAATGTCTCCGATCTTCGTAGGATTTACCGCAGCAATTGGGAATACGCTTTCGCTTCCGCCGGAAATCTTAAATTCTTCTTTTTTCTTTTCTACGGGCGGGGTTGTGGTAGCTGTTTCCGGAGGGACGGAGGGCGACGGGGGCTCCACGACCGGAGGCGGTAGAACGGTTTCGCTCCCTTTCAACAAAGAAAGTTCACCCTGGTACTTTTTTATGAGATCAGTGAGCGAAGAACTTGGATAATTCGTCTGTACAGAATTCAAAGATGAAATAAGCGACTCAAGCTCGGTGATTCTCACAGAAGAGCCATCCGTGCTTTGAGAAAGAATTTCATTCGCCCGCGTCCGGGTCTTTGGGCCAAAATAGCCGAGAGCCGGAGCAATGCCTTCTCTCTCCTGGAAGCGTTTTACGCCCCCTCGAGTAAGCGAGAAAAAATTCCCGGTCACCGGGCCGGAATAGACGCTCTGGGATTTCAAAAATTCTTGGAGCCGGGTAACATCTCTGTCATCTGCAATGCCGTAATAAAGATCTCGATCAAAACCGGCGGCGAACACAGCGATCGGTGCCGCAAAAAATCCTACCACGATATAAAAAGCTAATTTTTTCATATACATCCATAATACTACTACAAATCAATATTTCAATACTGCCATATGTAAGGTTTCAAAGCGGCAACAAACCAAAAGCCCCCTATCGGGGGCTTTTGGTCTAGAAAAAAATCCGACCCCGCTTTTGGCGGGGCCGAATTCGAGCCTACAAGGAAAGCTCATACTACGAAGTTAGACTACTTCGTGAAGTTCTGCTGGCTCATTTCCGTTGTCGGAAGGCCTGGCACTTGGTAGCCGTTCAACCAGTCGTTCGTCGTTGTTGCCGACGTAGTCGTGGTGTTTGGCGACCAGACGAAATCGTTTTGCGCAGAATACCCTACGACATCTGCTTGCTCGCGGTTTACCAAGTTCGTGTTGTTTGCGAACGTGGAATCGCCGAGGAGCGCGACCGCAATCGAGTCACCTATCGTGACGCTTGCGAGTGAACCTTTAAGTTCAAAGTATCGCGATCCGCCTGCAGGGATATTCAATGCTTCGACTGTCGTAGAAGCAGATGATACGGTTGGGGTCGTGTTTGAGACCGGGTTGAAGTAGAAGACTATTTCATCCGTTCCCATGGCGCCGCTCCCCGAGACATTACCCCATACGTCCTCGCTCACTTCATCAACATTTCGCGAATGTACCGGGTTTTGCGCATACGCATTCGTTGAGAAGCCGGAGTCCGAGTACGCGAAGAGCTTGAAGATTGTCGTTGTCGCAACAGTCGTTGAACTTACCCGGAACGTCATCTTCGCAATACCGAGATCGTCTGCCGCATCCGCCGTCACCTTGAATCGGTAGAGTGTCATCTCGCCGTTTGCAAGGGTATTTGACGGAACAGACAGGCGTTCAAACGTCGGGTAGGTTTGCACAAGGCGTACTCCTACGCCAGCTGTATCAGCACCTGCAGTCGGGTTGAGTTCTCCGCCCGACGAAAGGCCAACACCTTTTGTGGTTGTTACTGCCTCGCCGTCGTAGTTTACGGTAACAAGATGACCTCGCGTTGCCGCCTCATTCACGCCAAGGAGTCCAAGATCCGCCTTAATCGTAAGGAGCTTCTCAGTGTCCTTCGCAACCGTGAAGTCGGCCAAGCTCAAGGTCGATGTTGCGCGCGTACCAGTTCCCTGGAAGACCGCTTCACCAACCTTTGTTGCGCCGTCCCAGAGGGTCAACTTCTTGATATCTGAAGATGACGCCGTGGATGATGCAAGCGTAAGCGCAATCCGATCAAGTCGAATTGCTTCATCAGTTGCTTTAATCTTCAATACCACCAACAAGACATCGGTCTTATTTGCAATACCATAACGCTCTGCGGTCGGGCTTGACGCGTCAAGCGTGATCGTAAGCGTTCCTCCGGTTTTTATGGTCATCGTGGGGCCGGTGTTTAACGTAACGGATTCCGTTACTGTAACGCCGGTACTTTTGCCAACAACTGTTGTATCGCTGTTTGTAGACGTAAGACCAACTCGGAAGGTCTCACTTGCTGCGGGCAAGTTGGAGATATTGCACTTCACATCAACCTCCTTCACTGTTCCCTTCGGAATAATGATCTCGGTATCCATGTTGAAGGTAAGCAAGTCCTCCGTGTTCGCCGTTGCCTCGTCAGGCGTTACAACGTTCCCGCCCGAGTTGAGTGCCGTTGCGCCGTCAAACATCTGGCAGGTGTTAAGATCAGTTGCTGTTGAACCGCTCGCTGGCGTAAGTCCCATTTTCTGGGTCGTGATCCGGAGGTCTTCACCGGAATCAGACGCGTCGTACTGAACTTTTGCGAACAAGAATCCATTGACGCCGCGGACAACATTCTGCGAAGCCGGAGTCGGCGCAATTGCCACGCGAAGCGCTGCGCGCTTTACCGTCATTGTGTTTGCCGTTGTTGACGACGTCGGAGTCGCTGAAATCGTAAGGCCCGTTACCTCGCCTTTTGCCGTAATGTCTCCGTCAGGATCAATTTGCGCCTGGACAGTATCAGCATCTTCGAAGTCAGTTGTCAGTTTGCCTTTGATGACGTACGTGTTCGCGCCAACCGGAACAGTCCATGTGTCGGTGAAGGTAACTGACTCATCAGAGCCAACATCCTTGGGCCCGGCAACAACTGCGCCAGCATCGGTGAAGACCGATACGTTGTCAATCTGCGTTCCATCCTCGCCCGCTGAAAGGCCGAATGTAACCTTGAATGACGTGACCTGCACTGGCTCGCCTTTTGCTTCAAGCATGAAGGAACCGAGCGAGGTATTCGATACGTCTACAGGAACGTTTCCTGCGGCAATAGTATTGGACTTCTCAACGCGGAGAGTTCCCTTTGCAATGGTATGTGCATATCCATCGTAGTAGGGCTCTGTTGACGTAAATCCTTCACCCTGCGTAGAGGTGTTTGCCGAGGTGCCGTTTGCCGGCGTGAGGTAGTAGCCGTAGGTCTTTCCTTTCACTACAACATCGGTTCTCCGCTGGATATCAAAGTCAATGGTTCGGTCAGAACCACCTTCCACGTCGAGTTTGATTGCGGTTTCTATGTTGCCGCCTTTATCAACTTCAACTGATTGGCCTAATCGCGCGACATAATATCGCCCGTCAGAGCTTGCTTCTGCCGGATACTCGGTGCCGTTCACGACAACACGGACGTTTTTGACGTCACCCGTGCCGGCGGAACCCGCCTGGTACCATCGGACTTGTTCAAGCATAACCGGCTCTGCGGATC
>CAZVQM010000002.1:0-18176 GCA_964629265.1 uncultured Candidatus Saccharibacteria bacterium
GATTCCTGATGATCCGTCGGTATTGCTCACAACCGCGGGCATGCAGCAATTCAAGCCGTATTATTCGGGACTTGATCCGGAGACAACCATTCATCCCTCCATCGGAAAGCCCGTCGGGAAAAATGCGGCGTCGGTCCAAAAATCGTTTCGCACGTCAGACATCGATGAGGTGGGAGATGAATCGCACCTCACGTTTTTTGAAATGCTGGGGAATTTTTCGTTTGGCTATAAGCCCGGTGAGCCGCGCTCGCCCCAGGGCGGGTATTTCAAAAAAGAGGCGATTCAGTATGCTTATGATTTTGTGACAAAAGAAATGAAGTCAAAGATTGATTATGTAACGGTGTTTAGCGGAGTTTCTTTTGGCGGTTCGATTGTTCCAGCTGATAGTGATTCTGAAAAAATTTGGAAGAACATTGACCACAATTTGGATGTTCGAAAAAAAGGACACGAAGATAATTTTTGGGGTCCCACTGGCGCTGAAGGGCCATGTGGGCCGACGACTGAAATCTATGTAAACGGAGTAGAAATTTGGAATATCGTATTTAACGAATACTATCAACACAAGGATAAGAAACTCGAGAAACTAAAAACACCGGGCGTTGATACCGGCATGGGACTTGAGCGCCTCGCAATGGTGGTGCAAAAAACAAATACGATTTTTGAGACTGATTTGTTTCGTGAACCGTTTCAATATTTTTTAGCATTCGGCGAGGAAGGGAGAATTATTTCAGATCATTTGCGCGGAAGCATATTTTTGATTGCCGATGGAATAAAACCTTCAAATAAGGACATTGGTTATATTTTACGGAGATTAATTCGCCGAATTGTAGTTGCCTGTAAGATTAATAAGATTCCGTTAGAGTCGCTTGATTCAAGAATTAATCGTGCAATTAAGTTTTATAAATTTTATCCTGAGTTGGGGAAAAATGAAGAAATGATTTTGACCGAAATAGACGAAGAAATTAAAAGATTTAATAAAACACTCGAAAAGGGGCTGAATGAATTCTTCAAAAAGTATCCGGAAGTGAAAGCTCAAAAAATTGAGCCGGGAAAAAGTTTTAAGCCACATATAGTAAAGCATGTTAACATAGATGATGCTTTTCATTTTCATCAGACTTTCGGTTTAACGATTGATATTATTAAGGATTTGGCTAAGAGGGGTGGTCATTTTGTTGATGAAGAAGCATTTAATAAGTCATTAAAAAAACATCAAGAAATTTCTCGCGCGGGTTCTGAGGCGAAATTCGGCGGGCATGGGCTCTATTTGAAAACCGGGGAGGTGACGATTCGCGATGAATCTGAAATTGAGAAGGTAACGCGGCTCCATACGGCGACTCACTTGATGCATGCGGCACTCCGTGCGGTTCTCGGGTCGGAAGTGCGGCAAGACGGGTCGGATATCACGGTTGAACGTACGCGATTCGATTTCCGATTTCCGAGGAAGGTTACCCCGGAGGAGCTCAAAGAAATAGAGGAATGGGTGAACGGTGCAATCCAAAAGGATTTTTTGGTTGAATGGAAAGAAAGCGATTACGAAAGTGCGTTGAAGGACGGCGCGCTCGGTTTTTTCCGAGAAAAATATCCTCCGCGTGTGAAAGTATATACCGTGTTTGATCCGAAAACCGGCGAAGTATTCTCCAAAGAATTCTGCGGCGGGCCGCATGTCGAGCATACCGGGACTATAGGCCGTTTCAGAATCACCAAAGAGGGATCGTCTTCCGCGGGCGTGCGCAGAATCAGGGCGGTAATTGAATAGTATGGAGATTCATTTTTTGATATACTAGGCGTATGTCCTTGTTGTCGTTTTTTGGGAAAAAGAAATCCCCGGTTTTCATGGTGATTGACGTTGGATCGCACGCAATCCGTGCGCTCATTTTTGAACTTCCGGAAGGAGCGAAGAAACCCGTTATCATAAAGAAATTTTTTCTGCGACTTCCGTCTGTATCAACGGCTGACCGGGAGAGCGCGGGGCGCCATACGCTTCGCGTAAGCACAAAGCTTCGGGAGCTTATGTTTGTTGCTCTCAAGGAACTCGGAAGAATTCCAAAAAAGATTTGGATCGGAATCGGGCCGCACCTCGCGCCGTATTCCCTGGAAACATGGAGCGGAGAATATGAGGCCTCTGGCGTAACCATTACAAAAACCGATCTTTTTTCATACTTCGAGGAGATGTCCAAAAAATACCGCAATGAGGACACGTACGTCATGGCATTTCCCGTTGAGGCGTTTCTTAATCATTATCCCGTGAACCTTCGCGAATTTACGGATATCACGCTGCCGTCTGTCGGCGGAAAAGTGTCGAGGGGTGTTACGGTTGAGTTTCGCACGATTGTTCTCAGGTTTCCGAAGGAGATCGGGCATTCGTTCGTTGAGATAAAGGAGTCACTCGGCGGGATGCCGATCGAATTCACGCCGATCGCGGCTGCGGTCATCGGTATTGTCCCGGAGGTCCTCGGGCTTCGCGACGCGTTTTTGGTTGACGTCGGAGGGGAGGAGACGTCGCTCATGCTTTTGCGAAACGGATCGCTCCTGCAGTTCATTTATTTTCCGATGGGCGTCGGTCTTTTCGTGAAGGGGATTGCGAAAATCGCGGGCGTGTCGCTTGAGGAAGCAGAGGATCAGCGCCGTCAGTACCTTCAGGGGATAACCGATCCCGCGCGGCGGGAAAAACTCACCCAGTTTCTTTCTGGCGAGTCGGAGGAGTGGAAAAAAAAGTTTCTCGAGACGCGGGATTCGTTTTACCATATAGGACTTCTGCCGGAGGACGTTGTTTTATTCGGTGGGGGCGCTGAAATGCCCGAGATACGCACGATTTTGCGAGATCCCGAATGGATTAAGGGGTTTTCATACGTCGAGGAGCCGCGCGTCCGCGTATTTGATCCGGCCGCGATTTTCGGGGGCGATTCGCTCGCCGGCTCCCTGGGGAGCGCGGCTGACGTGGGGCTCGGAGCGCTCGTGTATTACGCGATGAAGGAGGTACACCAGGCGTCAATTGGTGTATAATAGGTTTATGCCCGGTAGTAACACTTCGGCATAGCTCAGTGCAAGCACTTCGGCTTTCATAAGCGTGTGTGGTACTACAAGGCATAGAAAGAGCTTTAAGATGTATTTGAAATAATAACCAGAGAGAATTTCATCGTCGTCCCGACGTTTCGTCGGGACGGCCGAAGTCTACTACCGGGTATGCCAAGAATAAAAGGACAATCAGATGGTATTCGGAAGCGCGGGGCCCAGCACCCGGAGCATACGATTTCTCTTGCCGGGAAAAAAGAGACGGGGGACGCGGAGAAAGTTTTTCTTCGGCGCGAAGAGCCGAAGAGTGAGCCCGCGATCGTGAAGCGGGACACTTCTTTTATTTCTCCTATAAAAAAAGAAGAAGCAATTCCTCGGGAAATTTTTCCTGAAATGACTTCAAAACCCACGGTCCGTGAATCTTCCCCACCGGAGCGTACAAAGAGCGTTCAGGTTTCGAAGAGCGAGGAGGCGACTCGCGCGCCGGTTGAAGAAATAAAGGAACCGATAATCGGCGAGGACAAGGTCTCTTCCTGGTTTTTCAGAAAGAAACCCGGTGCGCCGAAGGCGCAGGATGATTTCTATACGAGCGCCGGGCTAAGCGAGGAGGAACAGGAAGAGAAAAAGAAGCGGCAATCGCTCTTTCGGGGGATCCTCGTGGGGGGCGGCTCGCTTTTTATCATCCTGATTCTTCTTTCAACGGTGTTTGCACGCGTGACGGTTAGCGTAAATCCGAAGATTGAAACCGTGGAAATACAGGACGTCACGGTCGTGTTTGATACGACGGTTGCAAGCTCGCTTCCGAAACAAAAGATTCTTCCTGCGGCAAAACTCGAGTTTTCAAAGACCGTGTTGCAGGAATTCGAAGCGACCGGAAAAAAAACCGCTGATTTCAAGGCGCGGGGCACGGTGAAAATTTATAATGCGTTTAATTCTTCCCCGCAGCCGTTGGTGAGTAAAACGCGGTTTCTCTCGGGCAATGGGGTCCTCTACCGTCTTCTTGCGAGCATTACGATTCCCGCGGCAAAGATTGAGAGCGGGAAAGTTGTCCCGCAGTTTGTTGAGGCAGAACTCGTAGCTGATCTGCCGGGTGACAGGGGAAACATATCGGGCGAAGTGAAGCTCGTGATTCCGGGGTTTCAGGGTACGCCGAAATATAGTGGATTTTACGCGATTGCTCCGTCGGGGTTTTCAGGCGGAGCCGAGGGCGAGAGAATCGTTGTAACAAAAGAAGATCGGACGCGCGCAAGCGAGGAGGTTACGAAACAGGTCTATGCCGAGCTTGAAAAAGAATCGTCAGTCAAAGTGCCGCCAGATTTTACCGTTGTCGACGCTCTCCGCGAGATCGAAATCGTCAAAGTCGATGTTCCGCCGGCTGACACCGCGGTCGACCGCTTTACGGCGAGTACCGATGCGGTTCTGCGTCTTATCGTGTTCCGGCAGGAGGATGTTGTCTCATTTCTTCGTGGCCTTGTTACCGGTCAGGACCAAACGCGCGAGATCGTGCCGGATTCGATCGAGCTCACCTATACCGCCCGATCAATTGATTTTGTAAAAGGCCGGGCTGAAGTTGTGATACGCGGATCGATACAAACAAGGGCCGTCATCTCGGAATCCGACATTGTAAACGCCATCAAGGGCCGGAGCGCGAGCGAAGTGAAAGAATTTCTCGAGGCGCGCACAGACGTTGCGTCATCTGATGTCTCGTTTTTCCCTCCGTGGCTCTTGGGAGTTCCGGGAAGCGCGGAAAAGGTCAGGATCCGTTATGAATAAAGCGGGATGGAGGGTCAGCCGCAGAATGAGGCAGACGCTATTGGTCGAAATCTTAGTGACGGTGCTTGTTTCTAGTGGCGGGGTTGACTTTCTCCCGGTTTTTTTGATATTATAGCACAGAGGTCATCTCAAAATTCTGCAATTGCAGCAGAAAAAAGAGTTTTGGGACGACCTCACAGTACGTTTTTATGAAGAAACCGAAGATAGTAAAGGAGGGGGTGGTCATAGAAAACCTCCCGAGTGCGTTGTTCCGGGTTAAACTCGACGAAGACGGTCGGTATATCCTCGCGCATTTATCCGGGAAAATGAGAATACACTACATCAAGGTTCTTCCCGGGGACCGCGTACGCCTTGAGATGACGCCCTATGACGATTCGAAGGGGAGGATCGTACATCGATTGAAGTAGAATGTTTACTGCGAAGGTACGAATACGTTACGAAAATTACGAATTATTCGTACATTCGTAGGAATTCGTAATTTCGTAGTGGTTAGTATGAAAGTCCAGGCATCCGTAAAACCCATGTGCGCAAAATGCAAGCGAATTCGACGGAAGGGTCGATTATTTGTTATTTGCACGAATCCGAAGCATAAGCAGCGGCAAGGGTAGAAACTCGCCACCATTATTTCTCAGCCCGGTTCGGCCGCCCAGCGTGCGGCCTCACCTCAGGAATTTTGCTCGCTCGTCCCCCGATATCGCGTCGGGGGACACCATGCCCGCTCGCAAAATTATGGCTTCGAAATAATGGTCGCTCGCTAAATGAAGTTACTTAAGGTATGCGTATCGTAGGCGTAAATATTCCTGACGAAAAACGAATCGAGTATTCTCTCCCGTATATATTCGGGATCGGCCTTTCTGCGGGGCGAAAAGTCCTGAAGATGGCGAGTGTCGATCCGGCGAAAAAAGCAAAAGATTTGTTGCCTGCGGAAGTGAATCGCCTTCGCGAAATCATCGAAAAAAATTATCGGATCGAGGGCGAACTTCGCCGTGAAATCGCAGCGAATATCAAACGAATGCGCGAACTTCAGACATACCGGGGCCTTCGCCACATGCGAGGCCTTCCGGTCCGGGGACAGCGGACAAAGACAAATAACCGCACGCGCCGGGGGAACGTCAGGAAAACAATGGGGTCGGGCAGAAAACCAGCGGCATCGCCCACGTAAAATCCGAATATCGAAATTCTAAATTCGAAACAAATTCCAATGACCGAAATCCAAAATACAAAACGCTTTAAATTTAATTATTTGAATTTTAGTATTGTTTCGGATTTCGTGCTTCGAGTTTAGGATTTTAGAAATATATGGGTAAAAAACGAGTAATAAAAAAGGGATCCGATGAGATTTCTGCCGAAGGCGAGGCAAAGGTCAAGGAAATAAAAATCGCAACCAGGATTGCGAGGGGCGTTGCCCACGTCCAGGCGACGTATAATAACACCTTGATTACGATCTCGGATGACAAAGGCAATACGCTTGCGGCGTCTTCAGCCGGAGCTCTCGGATTTTCCGGCGCGAAGAAAGCGACGCCATTTGCCGCCGCGCGGGTTGTGGAGGCCTTGACCGAGAAGTTGAAAAAAGTCGCGTTTGACGAAGTGCACGTATTCGTCAAGGGCGTAGGATCGGGCAGGGATTCTGCGGTTCGTTCGCTCGCAAACCGGGGCTTAAACGTTACGATGATCAAAGATATTACGCCAGTGCCGCATAACGGGCCTCGCCAGAAAAAGCCCAGGCGCGTGTAGTATACGTTGAATAACCAGTAACTAGTAATTATCAATGCCGCGAATACTCGAAAAAAAAGAACGAGCGCTCGGAGAAAAACTCTTTTTGAAGGGCGAGCGTTGCGCTGGCGCAAAGTGCGTTATGGTCCGGCGCAATTATCCGCCCGGGGCCCACGGCAAGCGCAAGCGCCGGGCGTCTTCCGAATTCGGAACTCTTCTTCGGGAAAAGCAAAAGGCGCGGTTTTTGTATGGCATTGACGACGCAACGGTTCGTCGGTATAGTAAAGAGGCCGCTTTTGCAAAAGGCGTTTTTAGTTCGAATTTCTGGAGGATTTTGGAAAGCCGGCTTGATAATGTTGTTTTCAGGCTCGGTTTTTCTGTTTCAAGGCGCGCCGCACAACAAATAATCGGGCACGGTCACGTCCTCGTCAACGGGAAGAGGGCCACTATTCCTTCGATTCAGGTAAGAGTCGGGGATACGATTTCCTTGAAGGAGCGGACAGCACGCCTCGGCCTTTTTCAGGATCTGGAAAGCAAGCTCGCGCGTCAGCAGACACCGCAATGGCTTGAGATTGATCCTGCGAAAAAAGCGGGGAGGGTCGTTAAAACGCCCGATGTTGACGATATCGCATTGATGTTTGATGCGACAAAAATAAAAGAGTTTTATTCACGATAACGGCTGAAGCGTTGAAGGCGTTAAAACAGTTCAACGTTTTTAACGAGCGGAGCCGAGTGTAACTCGGCGGAGCGATAGAACGTTTTTAACTCGTAATACATGATTCCATTACCACAATCTCCGCGCATAGTTTCAGATACGGGACTGAAGGCGGTTTTCGAAATTGAAGGGCTATACCCGGGGTACGGCCATACAATCGGAAACGGCCTCCGGCGCGTTTTGCTGTCATCCCTCAAGGGTGCGGCGATTACGTCGGTAAAGATCGAAGGGATCCAGCATGAATTTTCGACGATCGATGGCGTCATGGAAGACGTTGTTGAAATAATTTTGAATGTGAAGCAGCTTCGCTTCCGCCTCTACGAGGAGGGGCCGTTTGTCATCACGCTCTCCGCAAAAGGCGAAAAAGAGGTGAAGGGTGGGGACTTTAAAACCCCGTCCCAGGTTGAGCTCATAAATAAAGATCATTACCTCGCAACTCTTTCTTCAAAAAAAGCGTCTCTCATGATAGAAGCGACGGTTGAATCCGGACTTGGTTATATTCCCGTTGAGGCGCGCTCAAAGGAAAAAGTGGAAGTCGGGACAATAGCGCTTGACGCGGCGTTTTCGCCGGTCCGATACGTGAATTATGAAGTTGAAAATATGCGCGTCGGGGACCGCACGGACTACAATAAAATTCGTCTGACGATTGAAACCGACGGATCAATGACGCCTTTTGAAGCGTTTTCGGAAGCATCAAAAATCCTCGAAGCGCAATTCCACGCACTTTGCGAGGGACTCGTGGCGAGCGACGTTCTCGGCGGCGGGCAGGGCGATACGTCTCAAAAAGCGTCCGGAGAATCTGGAGAGAGAGCGGGTGCCGATGTTTTAAAAATGAAAGTCGAGGACTTGAGAATTTCAAGCCGTATCCAAAACGCGCTTCGCGAGGCGGGAATAAAGACGGTCGGCGGTCTTTCACGCAAGAAAGAATCCGCTCTTCGCGGCATTGAAGGCCTTGGCGAGAAGGCGATTCGGGAGATCATATCGGCACTTGCCGAGCTCGGTATAGTGCTCAAGGAATAATCGAATACCGATGCCCAGTAATACAACTTCGACTGGGCGAAGCCCGGTAGTAACACTTCGACCGTCCCGACGTTTCGTCGGAACAAAAACGAAGTTGTCGAAGTCTACTACCGGGCGAAGCCCAAAAACAAACCAAGATATGGAAAGGAATATTTCAGCAAATTATGGGTTAGCGATTTCCTCCGAGACCATTTTTTAATGGTCGAAGTTGATATACTGGGATGCGGCATCTGAAGAAAGGGAGAAAATTCGGGAGGGAACGAAAACTCCGGCGGGCTCTTATGAAGAGCTTGGCGGTTTCATTTTTCGCAAAAGGAAGAATTGCGACAACCGAAGCAAAAGCAAAGGAACTTCGGCCGTTTGTGGAGCGATTGATCGGTTTCGGAAAACGTCCGACAATTCAAAATCGCCGCATAATCGCGGCGCGCGTGTCGCCCTTGGTTCAGCAAAAAGTCGTTCAATTGGCGGAGAAAATGAAGGAGCGTTCCGGCGGCTATACGCGGATTATTAAGATGGGGGTGCGGCGAAGCGATTCGGCCCGGCTCGCGATTCTCGAGGCGGTGGAGTAGAAATCAGAATTCAAAATGCAAAAATCAAAGTTAAAAATTAATGTATCGTTTTGCGATGGATTACGGAATTTTGAGCGGTAGCAAACATGGAATACACAATTGACGCTGAAAATAAAGTGTTGGGGCGGCTTGCGTCGGAGGCCGCGGTGCTTTTGCGCGGAAAAAACGACCCGAAATTCGATCCGACGAAATTGTCCGGGAATAAGGTTGTCGTTTACAACATTGATAAAATCGCGGTAACGGGCAGGAAGATGAAACAAAAAATGTACCGACGCCATTCGGGATATATCGGCGGACTAAAGGAAGAGGCGATG
Source organism: uncultured Candidatus Saccharibacteria bacterium (assembly GCA_964629265.1). Taxonomy (GTDB): domain Bacteria; phylum Patescibacteriota; class Minisyncoccia; order Sungbacterales; family HO2-52-23; genus 2-01-FULL-50-25. The sequence goes on from CAZVQM010000002.1 coordinate 9,117, forward strand.
GAGCTCGTGATGAAAAAGGATTCGCGGCGGGTTGTGCGCGAGGCCATCATGGGTATGCTTCCCAAAAACCGTTCGCGCGCAAAGATCATAAGAAATCTTACGCTTGTAAAAAGGGGATTGTAATTTTTTGTTATGCCCAGTAATACAACCTCGACCGATATACGGAAACCATCTTTTTTGAATAACCGCATGAATAAGAAAATTACATCATTAACAAGGCAACCTTTTTTTGTCCCGACGGCGTGTCGGGACAGTCGAGGTTGATATACTGGGATGCCGAGAAAACCAAAAGAAAAAAAAGAAAAGCCGGCCGCAAAGGGGACGAAAAAGCCCGTCGTAATTCTCGAGCCGGTTGAAGTGCCGTTGTTACCGGTTTCAAAAGCCGCCGACGATGATTTTATTCCAGAGATTCCCGCGGAGTATGCGGATGTGGGCGCGGGAGAGGTCAAAAAAGCCGAGCGCTATTTTGAAGCGGTGGGCCGCCGAAAGACCGCGATTGCGCGCGTCAGAATGTATACGCGTTCGGGCGACGTTATCATAAACGGAAAAAAATACGGCGAGTATTTTCCGACTCTTGATTTGCAAAAAACCGTTGAAGATGCTCTCCAGAAAATGAAGCTCTGGGGCCGCTTCCGGGTTTCCATTAAAGTTTCGGGCGGCGGGATTCATGCGCAGGCAGAAGCAGTTCGCCACGGCCTTGCGAGGTGCCTCATAAAGTTCAATCCCGATTTTCGAAAGCGCCTCAAGCGCGTCGGATTTTTGAAGCGCGATCCCCGCGCGAAGGAGCGCAAAAAATTCGGCCTCAAAAAAGCACGGCGAGCCCCGCAGTGGGCCAAACGTTAGTTTGGGCCATTGCGGTTCCCTCAACGATTTATTCTGAAAACACGAAAGTCCTGACCAGCGTCAGGACTTTCTCGGTGTTCGGGCGGCAACTCCGCTTTCAGCGGAGACCATGCTTGCCGCCCTCTCAACGGTTTTCATAATAAATCATCTCGACCGCAATGAGCTCGCTTGTGGCATAAAAATTTATGAACACGCGCGGGAGCAGTGGGCGAAGCGTTTAATGAACCCCCAGACATGGTGTCTCTACGGAACTGGAAATATTAAATTTTGTAAAAGAGTCGCGATTTTTTTGCGTGCTCTTGCTCAAGAAGCGGCCTGTTTTTTCCAAGTAGTTCCAAACGCAAAACAGGAGAGGAGATCGCAATGACGACGGCAACATATGTGAATTAAAAGACCGACCCGGAGGTCGGTTTCCTATTTCTTTGCCCAATAGATGATTTCTTTCCCGGTAAATTGAGAGCGGATCGTTACGCGTGGATTCTTTTCTTTCGTAATCTCACCGCAGCGTTTTGCCTGGATTCCTGACCTATATGCAAAGTCAACGAAATCGTCACATTCTTCTTTGTTTACAACAACAAGTGCGCCTTGACCACAATTCCATGTTTCGTAGCATTCTTCATCATTCATTCCGCGCCACTCTTTGCATTGATACATGATTCCCAGAGGTTTCCACAGTTCGTCGAGATGAGCAGACAACCCTCGAGGGAAGAGATTATCTTCGGCAAACTTTGACTTGACTGCTCCTCCCGTTACATGTACAACGAGATTCATCTTGAATGGTCTCGGATGAAATTTTTTTTGGTACCACCCGTTTGCTTCGCAGAGCATACGGTCGTAAAGAACCGATGGTGTTGCGGCTTCGGCGATAGATACATTCGCCAGTGGATTTATGAACCACGCTGGTCCAAATTTTATAGCAAGTGCTTTTCTTACAGAGCTAATGCCGTTTGCGCGGAAGCCGTCTTCTTTGAGCGCTACCACTTGTTGGCCCGGTCGGAGTCCGGTTCCGGTGATCATCATCTTTGGGTGGTATACCCCAAGCGCAAATCCCGCCCAATTAAACTTTACAGTCGCATGGGGATTTTCCGAATTAACGCATACTCCGAGCTCTGCGGTCTCGCCTCTGAATGCTACAAGTTTTTGCTCTTCGCATACTTCCCCAAGACCAGCAATCAACGCGCGGCACTGAGTGTTTGTTGCAAGCTCTTTTTCAGATGCATCTGTCGTACTCTTTCCGAGTGTCCTAACGTCGAGAACGTTTACCAGGATGAGGGGCATACCGCCGAAGCGGGTGATATCGCCACACGTCATTGCAACAAGATCTCTCGCGGCTTGCCTATGAGAAAAATTAGCGTCAATGACTATTACTTTTGTTCCCACCCCGTCCGAAGGTGTATCAAGGAAATACCCCTTGGGTAGATTTTTCAGGGTGAATCCTCGTGGCCCACGGAAGTGTCCGCGTGAGAGATCGTGGACTTTCACAAAAGGTGAGTTTCTAAAGCTCTGTCTACAGATTTCTCCTGCAAATGCACTGAACAAATCTCCTTCCGCAACATTCACACCATCGGCGCGATACGTTGACGTCATTGTCTGCTCCTTTGAGAGATCCTTTTCAGGTTTACCATTAACTGCTTTTCTTTGCAATGGGAGCTCAAAGTGCGCTAACCACGCACTTTTTTCATTTCATTGAACCTATTGAATCTATCGAAGTCGGACTTCAATAGATTTGTGCGTGCGGAAATCGCAGGCGGAAAGTTGGGTGTCTATATTCTGCTGACAAAGCGCTCTGCTTGAAGTGACCAAAGGCGCTTGTAGATTCCGTCGCGTTTGATGAGTTCATCGTGCGTTCCCATTTCTGCGATTTTTCCTTCGTCAATGACGATGATTTTGTCCATTTGGACGATTGTCGAGAGGCGGTGTGCGATTACAATCGAAGTTTTTTTCGCCATCAAATTTTTGAGAGCATCCTGGATAAGGGATTCGATCTCCGAGTCCAAGCTTGACGTTGCTTCGTCAAGAATTAGGATGGGTGAGGCCGCAAGGATTGCGCGCGCAATCGCAACGCGCTGGCGCTCTCCACCGGAAAGTTTTACTCCGCGTTCTCCCACGTAGGTATCGTACCCATAGGGGAGGCGGGAAATAAATTCATGGCAGTGGGCTTTTTTTGCGGCCTCAATCACTTCGCCGTCTGCGGCGCCAAGTCGTCCGTAGCGGATATTTTCTTTGATGGTTCGGTGAAATAGAATTGGGTCTTGGGGCACGAGCGCAACGGCTTTGCGTAAGCTTTTTTGTGTCACCTCGGCGATATTTTGCCCGTCAATAAGGATTTTCCCTCCGTCAACATCGTGGAATCGGAGCATGAGCGCCGTAATTGTCGTTTTTCCTGCGCCCGAGGAGCCGACGAGCGCTACTTTTTCTCCCGGCGCAATCGCAAGGGTGAAATTTTTCAGGATGTTTCGGGTTTGGTGGAATCCGAACGTGACGTCGGCAAATTCAATTTTTCCTTCCCCTATGTGAAGCTCTTTGGCTGCCGGCCGGTCTTTTACGCCGTAGGGGGTATTTAGGATTTCAACCATTTCTGCGGCGTCCGCAAATCCTTCATAGATCCGCCGGATTACGCGACCGAAGTCCCAGAGGCGCTGGAAAAGGACTAAAAGGTAGCTCTGGAGAAGCACAAGATCTCCGATGGTGACATCGCCCGCCTGCCATAGCCGAATCCATGCCCAGAGAAGGAAAAGTTCTATTCCGACCATGAGTGCTCCTTGGATTGCATCAGCCGCTTCTCCGATACCCCAGCACAACGTCCGCAATCGTTTGAGTTCGTCCATGATGGTCCGGTAGAGCGTTTTTTCGTGGTCAAAGTTTGAAAATAATTTTATGGTGACTGCGTTTGTAAGCGCGTCAGAAAGCGCGCCGGTCGCCTCGGAGTCCTTTTCGGCACGCGCCCGGTCGTATCGAATTTTCCACACGGCGATTCCGTAGTAGGCGGCAAGAAAACATACGACCCATCCGAGAAGAATCGCGCCGAGAAGCGTGTTTCGGTTGAACAGGACGATAAGCGTTCCGATTATAGTAATGGCAAGAGGAAGGAGGTTTGCTACGACCTGGTCCGTGATTTCTTCGAATGCGCGGGAGAGCCGGTTTACTTTGCGTACGAGCGAGCCCGTGAAGGTATTAGCAAAAAATCGATAGGAATGGCCGAGGAGATTATCAAATCCGGTCTCTTGGAGGTCGCGCATGACGTTTGCCTCGAAATATACGTTTGCAAATCCGGCGATTCGATGAAAGAGCCACCGCGCGGCGCTCAGGAGCGCGATTATGGCAAGGATTCCGAGAAGCGTTTTTCCTACTTCCGGGGACTGGGGGCTTGCTACGACCGCGGCGTCAAAGAATTTTTTCAAATACCACGGAATGGTAATTTGCACGGTGTTGATCAGGACGATCGCCGAGAATGTTATTATTGCGGCAAGAGGATAGCGGCGCGCGTGTTTCCAAAATACAAAAAGAATCGATCGGATAGTCGACCGATCAAGCTTCGGCTTGCCGTGTTTTTCTTTTGTCGTATTCATATGCATCTGTCGGTGCTACGAAAATATTCACCCTCGAGATTTTCCCGCGAGTTACGCGCACCCAAACCACAATTTTTTATCATATATATAAGCATTTGTCAAATCGTGTGCGATTTGACTTTATTTGAGTAATATGGGATTTTTTCTTCAAGCTCTTTTAGGAGGTCACTATGGATGTCTCGGTGATTATTCCCGCAAGAAACGAGCGAGGGTTTATTGGTTCCATGCTTTTGGCGCTTGAACAGCAGATATACGACGGGTCATGGGAGGCGATTGTTGTTGATAATGCGAGTGATGACCGCACGGGGGATGCGGTTCAAACGGCGTTTCCGTGGGTGCGTGTTATCGAAGAGCCGGTTCCCGGGGTTCAGCGCGCGAGAGAGCGCGGACGCGTGTCCGCAAAAGGAGCTATCCTCGCGTTTCTTGACGCAGATACTGTTCCGTCGGTTCAATGGATTGAAAACGGCCTTCGGTATTTCCGCGATCCGTCCATTGTTGCTGTAACCGGTTCATACGATTTTTATGATTCCGGTCCCGTGCTTCAGTTGGGCGCGCGGTTTGTAAGCGCATGCGTCTATCCGGTCGCACTCTGGTTCACGCAGGACATCAGGCACAGCGGCATTATGATAGGCGGAAATTGTTTCATTCGTGCGTGTGCGCTTGAAGACATCGGCGGCTTCAACACGGCAATCGATTTTTGGGGAGATGATACCGATACCGCGATACGGCTCGCCCGGGTTGGGAGGATTGCCTACGCGCGTGATGTCTTTGCGAGGACGTCGGCAAGGCGGTATTACCGGGACGGAATCGTACGGACACTTTGGAATTATGTGTATCATGCGGCTCGGATCTCGGCCCGTTCTTTTCGCGAACAAAAACATGTCGTCAAGTCAAAAGCCCGGCTGTAACGTCGGGTTTTTTTGTGCGCTCGTCTAAAGTTCAATCGAATACCATATCTTGTCTTGCTTTCCGAAAATGCGGTTCGGCTCGTCGGGTGATACAAAAAAATCGTCTGTTTCTCCGCGAAAGAGTTCGAACGTATTGCGGCCGCCTCTGCCGTCGGTCTCCGTGATGAATATGCCCTCGCTCGTTTGGAAAATGACGTGGGAATTGTCGCTGTAAAACCACGCGGAGCGGATTATCGGGGTCGGCGTCCTGATGATTGTTTCTTTCGTGAAGCGTTTTTGAAAGGGTTGTGTCTTATTTTCGACAAGCCAGAGAACGGAAAGTTCGTTTTCTTTCTGTATGAGGATTTTGTCTCCGCGCGAATCAAATGCTGCGGCCAAAACAGCGTTTTCCACGGGCCTGACGGGCTCTTGGGAATCAACGAGGAAGAGGCCGCCACCGGAGTCAATGATGAGAATATCTTTCTTTGTTGATTGGGAAAAAGAAAACGGCTTTTCTGCGAGATAGAAACCCGGATGGCCCAAGGTCTCGATTGCGCCCGCTGCGTCAAATGCGCCGAGGAATCCGAAATTATTTACAAAATATATGGTGTCTGTGGGTGCATCGAACGAATGGACGTTTTCCGTGAGAATTGTCGTTGTTCCGCTTTCGGAGTAGAGGAGTCGATTTTCTTTGTCGATCTGTACCCCTTGGCGCGCGGCCGAAGGCGTTGATGTCGCGGGAAGGTCCTCCGCGCTCGTTGTTGCGCGTGCGAGATTTTCCGGGATAAGGAGAATGTTGCGGAGCTCAACCACGTCGAGCGGGGAAACGGAAACCGTCTTCATCCATTGGCGGTATCCTTCCCGCTCTAGGCGAATTACGTGAACTCCCGTGGAAACATCCGTGATAAGCGCGCTTCCTGAAAAGAATCCCGTTTGCTTCATTTGTTGAGAATCGAGATAGATCGAAAGCCGGGGAACCCGTGATTTTATAAAAACGCCGCCGGTCTGGGTGACAGTTTGATCCCTCCAGTCAAGCGAAATCCCAAGCGCGTACAATAAAAGAAGCGGCAGCGCCGCGATAAAGATGGCGAGGAGGGGATAATAGAGAATGCGTCTTGTGCGTTTTTCCATGTCTGCTTGAGGGAGGGTCCGTTTTTATAGTATCAGGAATTTTTTTCTTGAAAAGAGCGGGGCGAGGACGTATGATGAGCGGGATGGGAGATAGATTTTTTATTGAAGGAGGAGTTCCGCTTGCGGGTTCGCTTGCCGTGCGCGGATCGAAAAACGCCGCATCAAAATTGATGGTGGCGTCTTTGCTTACGGATCAACCCTCGACGATTGAAAATGTTCCGATGTCTGTCGAAATCGACATTACGCGGGAGCTCTGCGAGAAGATCGGAAGTACGGTTTCTGCCGTCGGGGATTACGAAATCCGGATTGTGACGCCGAAGGTTACGACATCGCTCGTTCCAGAGCTTTCGCGTAAAAACCGGATTCCGATTTTGGCTTTGGGGCCGCTTTTGCATCGCGCCGGCGTTGCCGAAGTGCCGGTTTTGGGCGGATGTCCGATCGGTCACCGACCGATTGATTTTCACGTTGCCGCGCTTCGGGAAATGGGTGTCGAGATTGAACGGCGCGAGCACTCGTATTACGCCGAAGCGCAGGAGATCCGCGGCGCGGATATCGCGTTTCCGTGGCCGTCGGTCGGTGCAACAGAAAGCGTGATTCTCGCTGCGGTACTCGCGAAGGGCAGGACGAGAATTGAGAATGCGGCGGTCGAACCGGAGATAATGAATTTGATTGAGATGCTTTGCGCCATGGGCGCAAAGATTTCCGTGAGAGAAGCGAAGCGGAGTATTGAGGTTGAGGGAGTGCTATCTCTTGGTGGAGCGCGCATCCGCGTTATGCCCGACCGCAATGAGATCGTTTCGTTCGCGACTGCGGCTCTTGCAACGGGCGGATCGGTTTGTATTGAAAATATCGAGGATTGGTATTTAAAAACATTTCTTTCGCACCTCGATGCGATCGGCGCGGGATACGAGAAAGAGGGGAGTGGAATGCGGTTTTTCAAAAAAGGTCCGTTTCGTCCGGATTCAATCAGAACCGAGCCCCATCCGGGCTTCATGACCGATTGGCAGCAGCCGTTTCTCGTCGTATTGACGGCGGCAGAGGGAATATCAATAATACATGAGACAGTGTATGAGGACCGGCTCGGGTATACGGAGGATTTGCGGAGAATGGGCGCATATATCGAGGTTTCTGGTGTTTGTCCCGTAGGGAGCGAGTGTCGGTTTTTTGGTGGTGGGTATAAGCACGTTGCGCGTATTACGGGGCCCGCGAAACTCAAGGGAACGAGGATACGAATCCCCGATCTCCGGGCGGGTATGGCGCACGTTGTTGCCGCGCTTGCCGCCCAGGGTGAATCGGTTCTTGAAGAGATCCATCATCTTGATCGGGGATACGAGAAAATCGATGAGCGGCTCGAGACAATCGGCGCCCGGATTCGCCGAGTAATGGATGGAGAGTAATTTTCAATCAATTTTTAATGTTCCAATTTTCAGACGTTTGAAAATTGAAAATTGAAAATTGAAAATTGTGTCATGTTTGTTCGAAAAATTGGAATTGATCTCGGGACCGCAAACACACTTGTTTTTATTCCCAAAAAAGGCGTTGTCGCAAACGAGCCGTCCGTTGTCGCGGTTGTTCGGAATGAGAACACGGTTCTTGCCGTGGGGAACGAGGCCCGGGACATGATTGGCCGCACGCCGGATACGATTATTGCATATCGGCCGCTTCGGGATGGCGTTATTGCGGATTATCGCGTGACCGAGGCGATGCTCCGGTATTTCATCAACAAAGCAGGAGGAAGGTTTCGGCTGTTCCGGCCGGAAGTCATGGTGTCGGTTCCCGCGGGAGTGACGTCAACGGAGAGGCGTGCGGTTATTGAGGCGACGGTGCAAGCGGGCGCAAAAGCGGCCTATGTCGTGAAAGAGCCGGTTCTTGCCGCAATCGGCGCGGGAATTCCCATTAACGAGCCCTCGGGGAATATGGTCGTTGATATCGGCGGCGGAACAACCGATATCGCGGTGATTTCTTTGGGCGGAATCGTGACCGCGACATCGGTCAAGGTCGCGGGAGACAAGCTCGATCAAGCGATCGCGGACTACATCAAAAAAAATTACAATCTCGCGATCGGAGACCGCACTGCGGAAGAAGTAAAAATAAAAATCGGGTCCGCGGTCGCGATTGACGACGAGAGCTTACGGATGGAAATTCGCGGCCGCGATTTGATGTCCGGGCTTCCGCGGACAATTGAAATTCATTCGGCCGAGGTAACGGCCGCGATCGCGGACGAGCTCGATGAGATTATCCGCGCGATAAAAAACGTGCTCCACGATACGCCTCCCGAGCTTTCCGCAGACATTATGAATAAGGGGATCGTAGTCTCCGGCGGCGGCGCACTATTGCGAAACATCGACGAGCTTATTTTGCAGGAAACAGGAGTTCCCGCGCATATCGCGGAAGAACCGCTTTTGTGTGTTGCCAAAGGAACCGGCATCGCGCTTGAGCATTTGGATGTGTATAAGCGATCGATTATGTCCAAGCGATAAATTACAAATTTCAAGCACCAAATTCCAAACAATACCTAAATTCAAATGACTAAAAATTAAAACATTTTAAATTTGGAATTTAGGGCTTCGAATTTATTTGTGATTTGTTATTTGTGATTTGGGATTTTTTCATACTGTTACCAAATTTCT
>CAZVQM010000003.1:0-265 GCA_964629265.1 uncultured Candidatus Saccharibacteria bacterium
GTTTAAATATGTAAATGTTTAAGCATCGTGCTGGGGGAGGAAAGTCCGAACACCATCATGGTTATTAGTAGCTAGTTATTAGCTACCAGTAACTATGAAAGCGATAGCGGTTAATGGCCGCCTCCAGTCGTGCTTCGCACGGAAATTCTAAATTCGGAATCCTAAACAAATCCTAAATTCTAATGTTCAAAATTGAAAGCGTTTTGAATTTAGAATTTGAATCTTTGAATTTGTTTAGAATTTAGTGCTTTGGATTTGGTGCTTC
>CAZVQM010000003.1:275-18134 GCA_964629265.1 uncultured Candidatus Saccharibacteria bacterium
ATCGGATAGTTGCTCTTCTATGTTTAATAGAAGGGAGGAAAGTCCGAACATTCAGTTCTCTCTACAGCATATGCATAGAGAGAATAAGGGTAGCGGGTAACGCCCGTCGGGAGTAATCCTAGAGATGCGAACAGAGACGAGTCCCGCGAAGCTTTATGCGGCGTGGGAGTGAAACGGCAAAATTCTTACCTGAATGCAAGGCCGTACTACCGTGCTTCGCACGGAAATTCTAAACTCGAATTTCGAAATTCGAATTTGGTGCTTCCGCGCGGAGCGCGGGTGGACGGGATACTCCGACGAAAGTCGGAGCTCCGACTTCATTATTGTTTTTCAATAGTGCGTCGGAGGTGTCACAGAAACAATACCGCCGATCGTCATAGGAAAAACGAGAATACGTTTTTCACATGGAGGAGGCAAGGGTGAAAAGAGGTGAGGTAAAAGCTCACACTCCGACGGAGTAATTCGTCGGAGGGAAAAACTCCTATCCGGTGCAACCCAAATTAGTTACGAGTAACTAGTTATTAGTCACCAGTAACTAAACAGGGGCTTGAGTCCGAGAGCAATCGAGGACCTAGATAGATGGCCATATCGCATTCTTTCGAATTTTTTCAAAAATTTGAAGTGGTGCGAACAGAATTCGGCTTACAGTGAAGGGAACACAAATCAAAAAGTCCGCGACATGTCGCGGACTTTTTGATTTTTCCATTATACGAGAGATATATCAATCTTCCGGCCGCTCTGCCGGTTTTTTGAGTTTTCAATGCGCCGTAAAAAAAGATCAATTTGATCCCTCCGATACACACGGTAGTTGTTTATCGGATTTCGGTATGCGGAGAGGATTCCTCTTTTGTCCCAATTTCGTAGGGTGAGCGGAGCAACGCCCAGAATTTTCGCGGCATCTTTTATAGTGAGATACGTGATTTCCATGGACTGGCAAATGTTAGCGGATTTCGTTAATTTTGAAAACCTGTCAAGGGGGAAAGCGTGGAGAAATAAGAGAAATGAGCGGTTTCTAGCGAAATGTATGTTTTTTTCTACATTGATAAACCCTACTATGCGATGCCGACTATGTATCAAGGTTCATCAAGAATCATTACATCTTATCAACTTAGTTCCGGCTTCTCACTAATTATCAGGGAAAATGCGACTATCTGCAACAAATGTTTTCCACATGGAAATTGCGAGGAACAAAAAAATCCGATGATATACTTCAGATAGGATTTTAGGGATGAATTTCGAAACGATATCGTTTATTTCTCGTATCTATCAATTTTTTTACGATCGACGAAACGCGAAGTAATTTCAAATTCTTATCTTCTCCATATGAATCCAGAGTATCGTTCACTCGCTGATATCGCAAAGGAATTTAAGGTAAGTCAGGACTACCTGCGTTTTTTAATTTTTAAGAAACGGCTTCACGCGGCGAAGTTCGGCCGTAACTGGTTTACGACGCGTGCTTGGATGGAGGAATGTTTCCGCGGATCTGCACAAGGAAGGCCGCGCGGCGGGATATCAAGAACTCCGCAATCCGCAAGCGGTAGTGGCATTTCTCGACCGACTGGACGCCTCTCGTTTTCGTCAAATATGGCCCTATCAACTTCAGGGTTTTCCGTTACGCACGCATCGGAAAGCGCTACCTCGGGTATTTTCGTTTCGTTTGCATCGGCTTTCCGCGAATCCCTTCTTGTCGTCTTTTCCCTTTTTGAAGATCCGCGCGCACTTTTCCGTTTTGCCAAAAGTTTTTCCGCCGCCGCCGCAGTCGCAGTGCTATTTTTTGCAGCGGGACTCTACGGTGTTCAGTGGGTATACGGCGAATTTCTTGCTTCGTCCCAACTTTCCGCAAGAAACTTTTTTGGAAATACCGCGGCCCTCGTTGATACGATTCGGCGTGTTGCGCAGGCGCCCGAGGGCGCGCTTCCTGAAGCGCGCCAGGATTCACTCTCTCCGAAGGGGGGAATCGGATTTACGGTAAAGGTCGAAAATGCCGATGTCGTAGACGGCGACATAGTAAGTTTTTCCGACAACACGTATCGCCTGTCGACTGCCGCGCATGACACCAATATGCTCGGCGTTGTAAGCATGAATCCCGCCATTACCGTTGGAACCGTTTCATCCGACGGCGTCCCGGTTGTGTCATCGGGTCATGCGTATGTTCGCGTCTCGACCGTAAACGGCGCAATAAAATCCGGAGATCTTATTACGACGTCAATCATTCCCGGCATCGGCACGAAATCAGAGGGGTTTGGACAGATCTTGGGAATTGCCCTCGCCGATTTCACCGACGGGGACCCCGAGCGCATAGGAAAAATTCCCGTATCGGTGAATGTTCGGACGCACACGCCGTTCACGCAATTTACGTCGAGTCCCTTTGACGCGATCCGTTATATTCTCGCGTTTATCATTGCGGCGGGCTCCATCATTATCGGATTTGTCTACTTTGGCAAAGTTGCCCGAACCGGCGTTGAGGCCTTAGGCAGAAACCCGCTTGCCGGCCGCCTCATTGAATTCGGAGTGTTTTTGAATCTTTTCCTTACCCTCGGGATCATCGCAATCGGCATCATTATCGCTTACGGAATTATCATTCTCTAATATGGAGGTTTTTCTTTCATCGCTATCGGGTATTCTCGCATTCCTCGGGGCTTCGCTTTCGTTTTTAGCGGTTTTTTTCATCATGCGTTCTCGGAATATAGATCCCGCGAGCGCATCTCTGCGGGCCCGAGATACGCTTTCGCGCGCACGAGAGGATGCCGATGAGATTATCCGAGAGGCGGAATCGCGGGCAGAAGAAATTGTGAATGGCGCCCAATTGCTTCGCGGTCGCGCCGAGGAGCGGTTTGAACGGGCGATGGAGGGGTTTCTTGAGCGGGAATCAAAACGTCTTGCGGCCGCCGGAGAAAAGCTTTTCGGCGAGTACGGAGGCATTGCCGAGGAGACCCGCGGAGCATACGCGCGCGTGATCGAGGAGGTTTCAAAAAGCGTTTCGGAGGAGGCGCGGCGCGGGATTTCGGAGTTGGAGGAATTTATCAAAAACGAAATGGTGCGCTATGAGCGTCTGACCGATCGCGGCCTCGAAGAGTGGCGGCGAACGATTGAGGCCGAGATAGAAAAAAAGAAAGAGGCGGGCCTCAAGCGCGTGGAAGAATCAATATACCGGATTTTATTTTTCGTTTCTAAAGAAGTTCTCGGGCGCGCGATTAATCTCGAAGAACACCAAGCGCTCGTCGTGCGCGCGCTCGATGACGCAAAGCGCCAAGGATTTTTCGATTAGACATTTTTTACATATACCACTATGGAAGAGTTCATCAGTCGATTTCTCTCATTTATCCGGACGATCGATGAGCGCGATCTCGCGCGCGCTGGCATCGGCGTCCTCAAAGAAAGCCTCTATCGTTCGTTTCCAAAAGAATTTCACGAGGTTCTCCGGACGAAATTCAGTACCCGGACGGGAGATTGTCTGCGCGATTTCTTTTCTAAACCGTCGTATCTTCGAAACCCCGATCTCATCAAGGCAGATCTCGAAGCGGTCCTTGGCGCGATCGATGCGATGCGGATACTTCGTCTTGAAGTTGCGATTGAGCCGTCCGACGCCTTCGTTGATCGAATCGCCGGATGGGTGTTGTCGAACCTCGGCAGCGATATTGTTTTGGATATTGCGCGCGATCGGACGGTCGTCGGGGGCGCCCGCATCGTGTTTTTAGGAAAGTACCGGGAAAACACTCTTGTCGATATGGTCAAAAACGTATTTGAGACAAAGCGCGATGTCGTAATGAAAGAACTTTTATGAGGAGAGATATCGAGCAATTTCTTTCGGCCACCGGCGAAATCGGTTTCGTTGAGAAAGCCGTTTCATCTCTCGTCTACGCCCGAGGGCTTCCGGGGGCGCGCCAAAATGAGGTGGTTGTTTTTGATTCGGGCGAGATCGGCCGCGTCGTCGCGCTCCACGAATCCCAAGTCGAGCTTTTGAGTTTTTCGAGAGAAGCCGTACGTATCGGTTCACGCGTCGCGCGAACCGATACGTTTCTTGAATTGCCGTTGGGTGGCGAAGTTCTCGGCGCGACCATTGATCCGTTGGGGTATTCTATTGATCCGACGAGGCCCCTGCCGCCGATGAAAGAAGCGCGTCCTTTGGATATCGTTCCGTCCGGAATAGAAACGCGGCTTCGCATCACGCGCCCCGCGAGAACCGGCGTGACGCTCATTGACCGAATGATTCCGATCGGAAAGGGCCAGCGCGAGCTCGTGGTCGGGGACCAAAAAACTGGAAAGTCGCATTTTCTCCTGTCCTCTCTCCTTACGCATGTCCGCGAGGGCGGCGTCGGAGTGTACGCCGTCATCGGAAAGGGAAAAATCGACACGAAAAAAATCGAGGAGTCGTTCCGCGCTCTGGACGTTCAAAATCGAATCGTCCTCGTTGTGTCGCATATTGATGACCCGGCAAGCATCATCTATTTGACTCCGTACGCCGCGATGACCGTCGCGGAGTATTTTCGGGATATGGGGAACGATGTTCTTGTTGTTCTCGATGATTTATCCATGCACGCGAAGATCCATCGCGAGCTTTCGCTTCTGGGGCGGCGGTTCCCCGGAAGGAATTCATACCCCGGCGATATGTTTTACACCCATTCCCGTCTCCTTGAGCGCGCCGGAAATTTTGTGACTCCGAAGGGAGAGCGTGCGATTACGTGCTTCCCTGTTGCCGAGGCGCCCCAAGGCGACATCACGGGTTACATTCAGACGAATTTGATGTCAATGACAGACGGGCACTTGTTTTTCGACCATGTGCTTTTTTCCCAGGGGCGGCGTCCTGCGGTCGATCCGTTTCTTTCCGTCACGCGCGTCGGCCGCCAGACCCAGTCGCCTCTTGAGCACGAGATCGCGCGCGAGCTCGTCGCATTTCTGAAAAACGCCGAGCGGCTCCACGGATTCGTGAGCTTCGGGGCGGAATTGGGCGAGCATATCAAGCGGACGCTCGAAAAGGAATCCGAGATTCTCCAGTATCTCGATCAGACGGAATACGATTCGATTCCGAGTCCCGTGCAAGTGTTTCTCTTCGGCGTCGTGTGGAACGACTTGTGGCAAGGGCATACGCGCCCTGTCATACGTCAGATGATTAAGACCCTCATTGAGAGCTACGGCGCAAAGCCAGACATTCGCCGCCAGATCGACAACATTGTCGCAAGTTCGGATTCGGTAAAAGCGCTCGGAATATTTATCAGGGACTTTGCGCCGAAATATTTAGGGATGAAATAAACTCATGATTACGACAAAATCAATCGCGCGCGAGATAGGAGAATTGCGGGGGCTTGGAGATCTCGTGACAACGTACGAATTTATCGCTGCCGCGGCAATGCGCCGGATTCGGAATTCCGTCCTCGAGAACCGCGCGTTTCATCTCGGTCTCAACGCGATTTTCCAGGAAATCAAGCGTGCCTATGAGCGCGAGGTGCATGGTCTTGCCCAGCAGCACGGAACAGCGAAGAAAAAAACGATTTCTTTCGTGACGCGGGATCGCAAATCCGCGATTGTGTTTCTTTCCGCAAATACCCCGCTCTACGGCGAGGTCATCGCGCGTACGTTTTCCGCATTTGTTGCGGAAGCGGAGAAAAATGTGTCGGACGCCGTCGTCGTCGGCAGGATCGGAAGAACGCTTTTTGAGGAAACGTTTCCCGCGAGACCGTTTGCCTACTTTGATTTCCCGGATACGTCGATCGCGATTGAAAATCTGAAAGCGATTTCGACGTATCTGACCCGGTACGAACGAGTCCTCGTTTTCCACGGGCGGTTCAAGAGTCTTATTTCGCAGGAGGCGGCGATATCGTCCATTTCGGGCGATCTACTTGCGGCACCTGATCCAGAAAAAGACGGCGAGGAAACGAAATATATTTTCGAGCCGTCGCTGGAAACAATTGTCATATTTTTTGAAACGGAAATTTTGGGCTCTCTCTTGGAGCAGGTGTTCCATGAGTCGCGCCTCGCGAAGCTCGCAAGCAGGATGGTTCTCTTGGATCGCGCATCCGTCGCCGTCGATAGGGCGTTCGTACGGACTGTTTCAAGGCGCTCTCAACTTCAGCATCGCGTTTTTAATCGCAAACAGCTCGATTCGCTCGCGGGCGTCGGGATGTGGTTTCGACCATAGCGTTTTACCATGGCAGAATTCGAACAAAAAGGAATAGTGCTTGCAGTTGAAGGTCAGGTCGCCGAAGTCGAATTTTCTCACGCGGCTCCCGCGGTCCACGATATTCTTGTTTTGGAAAACGATCAGAGCGTCACGATGGAGGTTTTTTCGTCATCGCGTGCGAACTCCTACTACTGTCTTGTTCTGTCGTCCTCCGTCGAGCTTCGTCGAGGTGCTGCGGTTTTGAATACCGGCGTTCCCATTACGATCAGCGCGGGCCGCGAGCTTTTGGGGCGCGTCATAGATTTTGCCGGGGTGCCTCTCGACGGCAAGGGAGCGATCGCGGGGCCGGATGCATTTCCGATATACCGGACGTCGCCCCACTACCGCGATGTATCAACAAAACAGGAAATTCTCGAAACCGGCATCAAAGTGGTTGATCTTTTTTGTCCGCTTCTCAAGGGAGGAAAGATCGGACTTCTCGGAGGCGCGGGCGTGGGAAAGACCGTTATGCTTACCGAGCTTTTGCATAACATCATTCTGATGCGCGAACAGGCGAGTACCGTATCCGTGTTTGCGGGCGTCGGGGAGCGCGTTCGCGAGGGACAGGAACTCATCGCGACTCTCGAAGAAAAAAAAGCGCTTCCGTCCGTGTCTGTTGTCTTGGGGCCGATGGGCTCTCCTCCCGCTGTACGCCGTATTACCGCCCACACCGCGGTTGCCGTTGCAGAATATTTCCGCGATGTCCTTAAAATGAATGTCCTTTTTTTCATCGATAACGTCTTCCGTTTTGCGCAAGCAGGGAACGAACTTTCCATGATTATGAAAACGATTCCGTCCGAGGACGGTTATCAGCCGACGCTCGCGTCAGAGATTTCTTCGATTCACGGCCGTCTCATTTCGACCCAAGACGCGGCGGTGACAACGATTGAGGCCGTGTATATCCCGAACGACGACATTCTCGACCAGGCGGTGCAGGCCGTATTTGCGCACCTCGATTCGGTCGTCGTATTTTCCCGCGACGTCTATCAGCAAAATCTTCTTCCCGCCGTTGACCCTTTGGCGTCGTATTCGTCGGCATTAAATCCCGGTACCGCCGGGGAATTCCATTATGAAACCGCGCGAGAGGTCGGAGTTTTGTTTAAGAGGTCGGAGTCCTTGGAGCGAGTCGTGTCGCTTGTAGGCGAATCAGAGCTTTCGCCGGAAGATCGAATCCTGTATCAGCGCTCGCGGAAAATCCGAAATTTTTTGACACAAAATCTTTACGTCGTGGAAGATCAGGCGAATCTCGAGGGACAGTTCGTTCCTCTCAAGACAACGCTCGAAGACGTGAAGGCGATTCTGGAAGGAAAGTACGATTCGATTCCGGAAGACAAGTTCCGATACATCGGGAGCGCAAAGGAGATTAAAAAATAGGATCGAGATGATTGCATAGTATGGTATTCGAGACCCCGCCGAAAATTGAAGAAAAACTCGCAGTCGTCATCCGTGATCGCGGCGGCGTTTTGTACGAGGGGAAGGTTGATTCGCTGTCGTCCTACAACGACCAGGGGCCGTTTGACGTCTTGGCGCTGCATGCGAATTTTATTTCGATAATCAAGAAATCGGTTTCTTTGCGGCTTCGCGGGAAGGTGGTCGAGGATCTTCCGGTGGAGACGGGCGTCATGGCCGTGAAGGCGAATAACGTCGAAGTATATTTGGGGATTCTTCATTGAAATGAATCAAGAGCGACCAAAAATTCATTTTGTCCGTTATGCGCAAAAATCCAAAAAGGACGCGCGGCTGGTTTCGCGTTTTTCTCTTTTCCTGCTTGTTTTTGTCTTTGCGGTTTCTCTCGCCCTCAGTGCCTACCCGATTCACGCGAGCGCCGAAGGCGAGGGTGGTGTTCAAAGTGCACTTCGCGCGCGGATCGAACGCGCAGAATTCGCTTCTCTTTTCGCGGGGATTTTCGACTCAATTGGAAATTTTTTCCGTAGGTTTGCGACTAACCGCAAGGCCGAGGAATCAATAGTTGATGGCCAGGCAATTCGGGAGAAAAATCGACAAATCGCAGCTCTTTTCACGGGCGCCGAAACTCTTGTTGACGTGAATGCCGAGAGTCGTTTCAAAGGATCCGCGGGATTTTCGAAGGATGTTTCCGTAGAGGGTCTTTTGCGCGGGACCGAGATTGATTTGGGGACAGGAAAGATCACGGCAGGAAATATTATCTATGAAGTAATCGGAGGAGACGGAATTCTTGTTTCCGGCGACCGCCAGCGGCCGGTAGTATCCCAGCTTTTCTGGATGCGGCGCGGAAATTCGATTGTGACAAGGGACCCTGGTCTTTCTCTTGAGATTCAGGGCGAGCTCATCGTGGGAACTCCTGATTCCTCGCGCCTTACGTTTAACGGTCCCGCGCTCATTTCCTTTTTGAAAGGCGCGACAACAACAATCCCTGCGGGGACATCGACCGCATGGACCATAGCTGCGTCCGCCACCGGAACTCCGATTGTAAGCGTGAGCGCGAATAACGGCGGAACAGTCGGGGTTGGAACTACATCGTCCTCGGCAAAATTTTCCATTGACGATTCTTTCCGCGTGGCAACGTCAAGCGCCGGTATAAATATTTTTGAAATATTCGGCAGAGGGGGAATTCCATTTTTCATTGTTGATTCGGAGGGGCGCGTCGGCGTCGCGACCGCATCCCCCAGTTCATTTTTCTCGGTTGACGGCAATGCTCTTTTTGCGGGCTCGACGACTTTTGCCGGGCCGGTTCTTGCGCAATCGACTTCGACTTTTGCCGGAACGATCTACGGCAACGGATCTGCGTATTTTGCGATAGACGGCGGCCGCGTCGGCGTCGGAACAAAAAATCCGAGCAATACGTTTACTATTGCCGGAACATTCGGCGTCTCGGGCGACGCCAAATTCGGCACGAGCCCCATAATCCCCATTGTAAGTTGTGAGGGTCAGGGAGTTCTTGAAACCGATGGTTCGGGAAGGATTACGTGCGGGTCTGACGCAGTCGGTTCTGCAGGAGGATCCGGGACCGTGTCCGGAAGCGACGAAGGCAATATCGCCTACTACGCTGGCGGGACAAAGGTGATAGGAAGCAGTAATTTGGTGTTTCGGGAAGGAACTGTTCGTTTCGGAGTGGGAACGTCGTCTCCCGCGACAACGACTTCGGTTGTGGGCGACATATACCTCACGGGCGGTCTTGGCGTCGGGCGCGCAACAGGAACCCCGGGCGTTATCGAAACAACCGGCGTCATAAACGTTCAGGGAGCGGGGACGTCTTCATTCACCAACGGCATCAATCTTTCCTCGGGCTGTTACGCGGTAAACAGCAATTGTGCGGTTACGGGTTCGGGAGGAGGAACATTCAATCCTGGAACTGCTAATAGATTGACGTATTATTCTTCGGCCACCACTCTTGACTCCGCCAATTTCTTAACCACTGATATCACAAATTCCCGTCTTGGTATCGGTACTTCAACCCCAGGAGGAGTTCTTTCTGTCAGCGCTTCCTCCACAGTTCCGACTGCGATATTCCGTCAAGCCACCTCAACCAATTCCGGATCAATCCTTTCTTTCATATCAGGCACTAGTGACAATTACGCACAAGAAATCGGAAATATAAAAGGATTAAACCCCACCATCAAAGGTTCTGTAACCGATGCCACGAATCTTGACGGCGCCATCTCCGTCTACGTCTCCGGCCGCTATGCTTATTTAGCGGCACAAACTGCCGATCGCCTTACGATTGTGGATGTTTCAAACCCCGCAAGCCCGACCACTGTTGGATCTGTCACCGATGCTCAACTTGATACCGCTAATGCTGTCTATGTCACCGGCAACTATGCCTATGTGGCGGCATCAGGCAATGCAGACCGTCTTACTATTGTAGATGTTTCTAACCCTTCGAGTCCGGCCATTGTTGGATCCGTTACTAGTACCCAGCTTGACGGCGCCCGCTCCGTCTACGTCTCCGGCCGCTATGCCTATGTGGTGGCGGAAACTGCCGACGGCCTTACTATTGTAGATGTTTCTAACCCTTCGAGTCCGGCCATTGTTGGATCCGTTACTAGTACCCAGCTCGATAGCGCTTACTCCGTCTACGTCTCCGGCAGATACGCCTATGTGGCGGCAGGCGGTGCCGATCGCCTTACTATTGTAGATGTTTCTAACCCTTCGAGTCCCGTCATTGTTGGATCCGTTACCGATAGTACCCTACTTGATGTCGCCCGTTCCGTTTACGTTTCCGGCCGATATGCTTATGTGATGGCATGGGCTGCCGACAGTCTTACCATAGTGGATGTTTTTAATCCTTCGAGTCCTACCATTGTTGGATCTGTCACTAGCGCCTTACTCGATGATGCCCACTACATCTACGTCTCCGGCCGCTATGCCTATGTGACGGCAGCCAATGCCGACCGTCTTATCATCGTGGATGTCTCTAGCCCCGCAAGCCCGGTCATTGTCGGATCCGTCACCGATGCTCAACTCGATTACGCCAGCGCCGTCTACGTCTCCGGTCGCTATGCCTATGTGGCGGCATACAATGCCGACCGTCTTACCATAGTTGAACTTCCCGGGCTGGATATCCCGACAGTTTTGACCGGAGACATTCAGACAGGATCTCTTGAGACCTGGGAGAATATTGATGTAGGGAACGATTTATTGGTGCGTGGAGGGGCGAGCATTGGAGGCGGGGGACTCTATTCAAGCGGCCCCGGCTCTTTCTCCACATTCGCCACCACTTCGCTTTTGAATATCCCAGCTCTTTCCGGCTCAATCACTGATTCCAATTTGTCATCCGTCGTCGACATCCTGAAGCTTACGCACATGGCCTCTTCCACAGCCGCTTCGGGCATCGGAACCGGCCTTCTCTTCTCGGCTGAAAATACATCAGGCACCACCACCGACATCGCAAGAATCTCTTCCATCTTTACCAATGCTGGAGGATCAGCCACCACCTCGGTTCTCACATTTTCCACTTTAAGCGAGTTCACTCTCTCCGAGAAAATGAGAATTAACGAGAATGGCTTCGTCGGCATCGGTACCACAACTCCCGGTTCGCTTTTGAACCTCTACGGCACCTCATCAATTCTTACCATCCAGTCATACGTTAATTCTGCAAACGCATTCCAGATTCTGAATGCGGCAACAACTAGCATGTTCACTGTTGACACGGTAAACGGCTCCACGACCGTTCTCGGCATTCTCAATTCGGGAGGATTCATAACAGGAAACGCAACATCAATCCACGCAACTGGAACAACCCTCTACGTCGGATCCGGAGGTATCCTTACCGCGGCATCGTCTTCGATTTTGAATCTCACGATTTTGAATTCGACGACGACTCGAGCGACAACCTCGTATCTTGCCGTAACAACTCATGCTTCTACCTCGTATCTCACTGTTTCAAATTCCCTTGGCGTTGGACGCTCGACCACCACCTACGGGAATGCCGAGCTTGCAGGTATCATCAACGTCCAAGGCACCGGCACATCGAGCTTTTCAAACGGCATCAACCTTGCAGACGGGTGTTTTGCAACACGCGGAGTATGTGCCGCACTTGGAGGAACTACAATCAACTCCGGAACTGCCAACAGATTGGCGTATTACTCGGGAGCTTCAACTTTGGACTCGGCAAATTATCTCACAACAGACGCCACAAACTTTCGACTTGGAATCGGTACTACCAGCCCCGCCACCACCTTCTCTGTTGCAGGAAACACCTATCTTGATTCAAATGTCATTACATTCGCTTCATCATCAGCTTCTTCACTTACGCTTGCGTTCCAAAAGTCAGCTACCTCGACTCTTCCCTCTGCGGTTAATGCTTTCTCATTTGCGACTTCGCTCACCGGCACTCCAATTTTTTCCATTGACGGAGCGAATGGACGAGTGGGGATTGGGACGGCGAATCCTACCAATGCCACTTTAGATGTAGTCGGTGATATAGCGTTTAATGGTGGCGATTTAATAGACTCAGCCGGGACGAATGCCGTTCTCAAGTTACGGGGTACTGACAGCACTCGCTATCTTGAACTCAGGACGGGCAGTTCAATGGTCCAACTTAGGGCATTCGGCAGTGCTGTAAACGAACTTCGAATGGGGGCAGGGACAGCTGACCATCTAACCATCACCTCCTCTGGCAACGTCGGCATCGGGACAACAACGCCAAACAATAAATTAGACATCTACTCCACCACCAAATCTGCAATAGGATTCAGCGGTGCTTCCGGTGATACCTATAAATGGACTATAGGTATGGATGTGACGAACGGCGGTCGCTTCTCCATCGCTTCCTCTACTGCTCTAGGTACTACAGATAGATTGGTGATTGACGGAAACGGCTCCGTCGGCGTTGGCACCTCGTCTCCGTCTCAACAGTTATCAATTCAAGGAAACACCTATCTCACCGGCGGCCTCGGTGTCGGTAGAGCCACCACCACATCAGGCGTCATTGAAACCACAGGAGTCATCAATGTCCAAGGAGCGGGGACTTCATCATTCACAAACGGCATCAACCTCGCTGACGGCTGTTTTTCAACACGCGGAACTTGCGCTGCGCTCGGAGGAACTACCATCAACTCCGGCACCGCCAACCGTCTTGCATATTACTCCGGAGCATCAACTTTGGACTCGGCAAATTATCTCACAACAGACGCCACAAACTTTCGTCTTGGCATCGGCACAACTTCCCCCGCCACCACATTCTCTGTCGCAGGAAACACCTATCTTGATTCAAACGTTATTACCATCTCATCTTCCTCTGCCGCCACTACCACGGTTGTCCTTGGAAATGGCCTTAACTTTGATTCGAATACATTCGTCATTGATCCGAATTCGAACAGGGTCGGGATTGGGACGACAAGCCCCGCAAAATTGCTTTCGGTATCCGGCTCGTCGGGCTTCATGCTCACCAATACCGGTGCTAATCATACTTTCTATATTGAAGATATCGCTGGCGATTCCACTCCGTTTGTGATTGACGAGAGTGGTAATGTCGGTATCGGAACGGCGGCACCGGGATATAAGCTTGACGTAAATAGTGGGACCACAGACTTTGTAGCGAATTTTGAAAGCACCGATGATCAGATAGGTCTTCTTCTGTCTGACGGTGATGATTTTTTGGTAGGAATAAAAGGGACATCGTTTTTTATAGATCGCACCACATCGTTTACATCTCCCGATGACTTTGTCTTGGATAATAATGGCAACGTCGGCATCGGCACCACTACTCCCGCCGCAAAATTGTCTATCAACGCCGCCTCGAATGCTCTCGGTTTCTATCTCGCGGGATATGCAAACAACACTGCAGACATGTTTAGAATTTCCACCTCCACCGCATCTGCCACCTCCACCGCTTTCATCATCGACGCAAACGGTAAAGTGGGAATCGGCACCTCGTCTCCTTCACAGCAACTTTCTATCTCCGGCAACGCATATCTAACAGGGGGTCTTGGCGTGGGCATCGCCACAACAACTAGCGGCGTCATTGAAACAACGGGCGTCATCAATGTCCAAGGAGCGGGAACCTCTTCATTCACAAACGGCATCAACCTTGCAGACGGATGTTTTGCAACACGCGGAACCTGTGCCGCACTCGGAGGCACTACCATCAACTCCGGAACTGCCAACAGATTGGCGTATTACTCGGGAGCTTCAACTTTGGACTCGGCAAATTATCTCACAACAGACGCCACAAACTTTCGTCTTGGAATCGGCACAACTTCCCCCGCCACCACCTTCTCTGTTGCAGGCAACACCTATCTTGATTCAAATGTCATTACCTACTCTTCCTCCACTGCGGGAACCCTTACCTTCAGCTACCAAAAGTCAGCTACCTCCACCATCCCTCAACTCGTCAACGCCTTTTCTATTGCCACTTCAACAAATCCCGGACAACCTCCGATTCTCTCCATTGACGGAGCCAATGGAAGAGTGGGGATTGGGACGGCGAATCCGAATCAGGCACTTCGTGTTGTCGGAATGATAAATGCATCAGACGGTATTTATACTGGAGTAGGGACTGCTATTTTAACCGCAAGTGGATTAGCTAATAGCACCTTAACAAATAATTCAAATATTTATGCTTTAACAACTGGGACGACTATAACTCGTAATATAGCAGATGCTAATCCAGCATTGATTCTTCAACAGGCCAACATTTCAAGCACTGGTGATATTTTGCAAGTTAAAAATAATTCTTCGACTGTTTTCACGATTCAGCAAGGAGGCAACGTCGGCATTGGCTCCACCTCTCCTTGGGCCCGCCTCTCCATCGCCGCCACTTCCACAGCAACTCTTGATAATCAAAACCTATTCGCAATCTCCACCTCCACTGCCTCCGCCACTAGTACAGCTTTCATCATTGACGCCAACGGCAAAGTAGGAATTGGCACATCATCCCCGTCTCAACAACTCTCCATCTCCGGAAACACCTATCTCACCGGCGGCCTCGGAGTCGGCAGAGCCACTACCACCGCAGGAGTCATCGAAACCACAGGCGTTATCAATGTACAAGGCGCGGGAACTTCGAGCTTCACAAACGGCATTGCCCTTGCCAATGGCTGTTTCCTCATGTCAAACGGTCTTTGTGCAGGATCAGCAGGAAGTGGAGGCGCAGTCAACACCGGCACTGCCAACCGTCTCGCATACTATTCAGGCACCGGCTCCATTGATTCTGCGAATTTCTTGACCGTTGATCCGACAAATCTCCGTCTCGGACTTGCAACCGCAACCCCCGCCACCACCTTTTCTGTTGCAGGCAACACCTATCTTGATTCAAACATAATTACCATCTCATCTTCCTCTGCCGCCACCACAACGGTTGTATTAGGAAACGGTCTTAACTTTGATTCGAATACATTCGTCATTGACCCGAATTCTAACAGGGTCGGGATTGGGACGGCGGCGCCATCTGCCAACCTTCACGTTTATCAAAACGCTCCTACCGCAAATCAAATTTTATTCCAGATTGAGACAAGCGATAGTGCCGGTAGATTTAGAGTTGATGAAGACGGAGATGTTTCAATGGAAGGCAGTATTTCCAATTATGGCAACTATATAACAGGGTCATCTCGTTATGTGGGGTGGGGAGATTCAAGTATTGGTAATCTTGATTTGGCATTATATCGTGATGCTTCAGACACCCTTGCGTTGCGTAGATTGACGAATGCACAAGAGTTCAGAATTTATAATACTGATAGTACTGCAGATGAATTTGTATCTCTTGGGTTTAAGAATAACGCGAATGTCTTCACGATTGAGACGGAACAAATAAGTGGGGGGACTGTAAGGAATATAGCTTTATTAGGCGGCAACGTCGGCATTGGCTCCACCTCTCCTTGGGCCCGCCTCTCCATCGCCGCCACTTCCACAGCAACTCTTGATAATCAAAACCTATTCGCAATCTCCACCTCCACTGCCTCCGCCACTAGTACAGCTTTCATCATTGACGCCAACGGCAAAGTAGGAATTGGCACATCATCCCCGTCTCAACAACTCTCCATCTCCGGAAACACCTATCTCACCGGCGGCCTCGGAGTCGGCAGAGCCACTACCACCGCAGGAGTCATCGAAACCACAGGCGTTATCAATGTACAGGGAGCAGGAACCTCGTCGTTTTCCAATGGCATCAACCTTGCAGACGGATGTTTTGCAACACGCGGAACCTGTGCCGCACTCGGAGGCACTACCATCAACTCCGGAACTGCCAACAGATTGGCGTATTACTCGGGAGCTTCAACTTTGGACTCGGCAAATTATCTCACAACAGACGCCACAAACTTTCGTCTTGGAATCGGCACAACTTCCCCCGCCACCACCTTCTCTGTTGCAGGCAACACCTATCTTGATTCAAATGTCATTACCTACTCCTCCTCCACTGCGGGAACCCTTACCTTCAGCTATCAGAAGTCAGCCACCTCCACCATTCCTCAACTCGTCAATGCGTGGTCTATTGGAACAACCACTGCTGTTGGCAACGCGCCCATTCTCTCCATTGATGGAGCCAACGGAAGAGTGGGGATTGGGACGGCGGCGCCGAGTAGTAAACTAGAAATATTCACAAGCGGGTCACAGACAGGTTTTTCTGGATGGGGGCTAGAAGTGATGACGAACGCCGAGAGCGGTCTTGCGGTTTCTTCAAATTATGGAGGTACTCTTTTGGGGCTTTATGACGGGAGTACGTCTAGATTTCATGTATTAAGAACTGGTAACGTCGGCATCGGTACAACAACTCCAATATCACTTCTTCAAATTGCAGGCACTCGAGCATCCACCACTATCTCTGACACATCAGCAGGTACGAACCTCAAACATTGGTCATTGTCTTCCCAGGGAGGTAATTTCTATATCGCAACAACCTCTGACTCTTACGCCACCTCTTCAATATCCCGTCTCACCCTCACCTCAACAGGTCTTGTTGGCATAGGCACCTCATCTCCATCTCAAGAGCTCTCTATTCAAGGAAATGCCTATCTCACCGGCGGCCTCGGAGTCGGCAGAGCCACTACCACCGCAGGAGTCATCGAAACCACAGGCGTTATCAATGTACAGGGAGCAGGAACCTCGTCGTTTTCCAATGGCATCAACCTTGCAGACGGATGTTTTGCAACACGCGGAACCTGTGCCGCACTCGGAGGCACTACCATCAACTCCGGAACTGCCAACAGATTGGCGTATTACTCGGGAGCTTCAACTTTGGACTCGGCAAATTATCTCACAACAGACGCCACAAACTTTCGACTTGGAATCGGTACTACCAGCCCCGCCACCACCTTCTCTGTTGCAGGAAACACCTATCTTGATTCAAATGTCATTACCTTTGCTTCATCCTCCGCCGCTTCGCTCACGCTTGCGTTCCAGAAATCAGCAACGAGTACGATTCCTCAACTTGTAAATGCGTGGAGTATTGCGACTTCAACTACAGCTACTGCAACTATTTCTATTGATGGATTGAATGGGCGAGTGGGGATTAGGACAATGAGTCCGGGAGCACAATTGGATATTGCTACTTCTTTAGCAACTACTCCAACTCTTAGACTCTTTGGAATTAGTGGTCAAACTTCTAGTGTTTTTTCAATAATGCACGATGCGCCCGGGGTTGGTAGTGAACAATTAACGATAAGCAGATATGGAGGCATTGATTTGAAATCAAATGGGAGTATCACAAGCACTGGCGCTGGTTCAACTGCCAGGATTAATGTAACACCACTGTCAACGGGGTATAAAGGAATAGTTGTACGTCAAGTTTCTGGTGGAACCTTGCCCCTATTTGAATGGCAAAATTCTGCAGGTACGGCTCTTGGTGTAATTGATGGTTCTGGCAACCTCGGCATCGGCACCACATCTCCTTGGGCCCGCCTCTCCATCGCCGCCACCTCAACAGCTACTCTTGATAATCAAAACCTATTCGCAATCTCCACCTCCACCGCATCCGCCACCTCCACCGCCTTCATCATTGACGCGAACGGTAAAGTGGGAATCGGCACCTCGTCTCCTTCACAACAGTTATCAGTTACAGGAAACACCTACCTCACCGGCGGCCTCGGAGTCGGCAGAGCCACCACCACATCAGGCGTCATTGAAACCACAGGAGTCATCAATGTCCAGGGAGCAGGAACCTCGTCATTCACAAACGGCATTGCCCTTGCCAATGGCTGCTTCCTCATGCCCACAGGAGTATGTGCGGGAGGTATCGGAGGAGGTTCTCCTGTAAACTCCGGCACCGCCAACCGCCTCGCATACTA
>CAZVQM010000004.1:0-3804 GCA_964629265.1 uncultured Candidatus Saccharibacteria bacterium
CTTCTTTCTCCGAAGGGATTTGTTCGAGAATATCTCGGATTTTTATTGTGCGGATTGTTTTATATTCGTGCTCCGAAAGCCCGGCGAGTTTTGCAAAAAATGCGCTTTCTCGCGAGCCGTATGCTTCTGCCTCGGCCAAGCTTACACCGTTGTAGAAGCTTTCTTCACGGGTGGGGCCTGTGTCATGCGTATAGTCAGTTGGGATTTCGGCGCGCGTTGGCTTTGGGTGAATAATTTCTTCAACGCGCTCTGACGTAAGCCGCTCTCCGGGGTGTTCTTGCATCCAGTCCGCGATCACCTTGTTGTTTTTAACAATGCTTTCCCGCACCGAGGCGTCAAGATCGTTTGCGCGCGCGAAAAACGAGTCCATTTTTTCTTTGTTGTCGAGAATTCCCGAGTAGTCGAGCTCCTGGCCAATCTTCAATCTGTCCGGATTAAGACCTTGTTCTTTCATCTGACCAGCAATTTCGTCTTTTATCGCGTCAATCACGAATGTTTTTCGCGCAGGATCAAGCTCGGTAAATTTGTTTCCAAAAAGTCCATCGAGTTTCCGCTCGGTTGTTTTCCATACCGAGTCGCCCGTTCTCACGGATTCGCGAAGTTGCTCTGGCGTAAATTCCACCGCGCCTTTTACTTCCGCGCCTGTTGATTCCTCTATTGCGTGTCTGATCGCGGCTTCTTCGTCTGGCGGCGCAATCGGCGTTTCAGGAGGCGCCGTAATCCCATGGACATCCGCGCCGGTCGCTTTTTTGATAGCGCGCCCGATCTCCGCTTCTTCGTCTGGCGCGGCAACTCGTAGCCCCTGCTCTTTACCAGAAAATAAGTCACCTCTATACCACTCCATGGCGAGGTGGCCGGCAAATGCCAGTCCTCCGGCAATAGCAACGCCCTTGAGTACTTCTTTTCGCACATACGCCCGTTCATGTTTTGCAATTTTTTCTTTTCTGCCCATGAGCGCGCTCTCGAGTCGTTCATGTTCTTGGCGCGTCATTGAGAGCACCGCAAATTCCCCTTTTGCCTTTCCTAATTCCCGTATGAGCTGAAACTGGTTTTCAATTCCTTCTGGTCCCCGGCCGAAATTTACCAGGCCGTCTTTTAATTTTGCCTCGGCAAGCTGTATAAGGCGATCAAGATGTTTTTTGTGTATTTCGGTTTTTCCTGTTCCAGACGATATTTTTTCAAGAAGCGATCCAAGGCGGTTTTTAAGAAGAGGCGCATCCATGTAGTCGCGTGATGGCCGGACTTGTTTTTCCCCAGTCCTCGCTTCAAAAAGTTTTCCGCTGCCCTTACGTGACATCCGTGCTTCTTCCTTGAGTGTTTCCCGTGCGCGTCGGTGCGCAATAAATCCGCCCACACCCATCGCGGCAAGCGGCGCGCCGATGAGGCTCACCGGAGCGCCTATTGCGCCGAGCGCTCCGACCGCAAGCGTTCGCGATACTGTGCCAAACGCAAAGTACCCAAGGCGTTCGGCCAAGGTATTTCTGATTGCTCGAGCCCAGACCCATTTTGATTCAATTTTTTGAAGTTGGCGTTCAACCTTTGGGTGCGTTGTGAGAAATTGTGTCATCTCTATTTTCCCGTCAAGCGCGATCGCCTCCCTCATTGCTCGCGGCTCGTCGGTTACCTTTCTTAATTCCGTGAGCAAGTATCCGCGATTCAATTCGTATTGAAGTTTTGCATTTTCGAACTTATGCCGCTGGCGTCGGGTTGCATTCTGAAGCGACCACTCGTAAGGAATTTTTGAAAACGCAGACACCGATTTGTCGAATTCCTGAATAACGGTTTTTTCTCCTTCTGTTGCTCCGCGTCCCGCGAGTTTTTTGAAATTCGTATCTCCAAAAAATTGTATTTCAACCGACCCGTCGTCTTTTCTGGTGGCTTCTGGTCCTTCTTTTGCCCCTGCGACAAGTTTTTCAAGAATTTTTCCATGAACTTCCATTCCGCCAAACTGAAAATTTTCAATTTTGCCTCTTTCGAGTTTTGCGATCTGAAATTTTTTCGATGCTACTTGCCAGAAACGCCTCAAAACTTTCACTTCGGCAGTATTTTTTCTATATTCTTTTCCCGCTTCTTCCTGGATGCGTCCGAGCGTTACCTGCCGGAGATTTTCAAACACCATTTCTTTTTGTCCGTCGGTCAGTTCGCCGTATCCCGGAATTTCTTCGAGCTCTTTGGCGGCAATGCCAAATTCTTTTGCAAATCGTTCGGGAACATTCAGGGGTTTTTCTGCTTCTCGACCCTGGGGTGTTTCTCCCGTTGCTGCTCCGCCCGGCTGAGTAGGAGGTTCGGGTGTGGTGGCGCTTGCCGGTTCCATTGATTTCAAAAGAGTGCTCAAGCGATCAACTTCTGCTTTATCCCTCCGCGTCATCGCGGCGCTCATTTGTTGAATGACTTCGTCTCGCGAAAGAGACGCTTTCCCTGCTTCTCCGCCAGTCCCCGTAGCCGGCTCTTTTCCCTTTACTATTTCATCGGCAATTTCCCGGAGTCGTTTGAAATCCTCCAGTTTTATTTTTTTCCCGGAAAGAAGAGCGTTGAGTTCTTTTTTTGGGTCATCTGCACTGCGGAGCGAATCTATTGTTTGTTTGTAAAATGTATAGGTATCAAGATCAATTTCCTTTCCGGAAAGCCGGGCATTCAGATTTTTTGTAAAATCGGCGAATGGATCTTGTTGTTCGCTTTTCGGTCCTTCTGCCGATGATTCAATTTTTGGTTCTTCACTCATAGCGAGTTGAGATGATTAGTTAGTGTATTCAAAATACCATGAGTGGTTGTCTTTCACAATATATAAAGTTGAAGGAGCCGGCACGCATACGCGCACCGGCTCCGGTTTCTTCGATATTCTCTCCTTTTATCCGCGCCTTGGCGCGGGGTTGGAACTGCTAGCTCGTCATGGCCGCGAACTCCTCGGCCACTGCTGTTAGATCCTCTCCGCCGCTGATGCGGTTGAGGAAGTTCGTCACGGTCGTCTCGCCGAGCTCTGTCTTCTTTGCCTTGATGGCCTTGATGAGCTCGATCTTGCTGGCGGGACTGTTGCCGTCTGGCGTCACCGCGCTGGGCGTGGCGACAGCGGGCTCGACCGCGGGCTTGCGACCCGCGAGTCGGACCTTCTTCAGCTTCGGCTCGGCCTGCGGCGGGGTCACCGTCGCGGCCTTGGCCGCCTTCTCGAGCTCCGCCTTCTTGGCCTTCGCGGCCTCGAGGCGGGTCTTGATTTTCTCCGCGGCCTGCTTGGCCTTGGCGCCCTGCGTCTCGATGGCACCGGCGCGCTTGTCCATGTCCGCGGCCTTCTGGCGGTTCTCCTTCCTGATCGTATCGGCCTCGGCGTAGAGCGCCGTGGCCTCGGTGTAGTGCTTGTCTGCCGCGGCGACGGCGGCATCGAACTCCTTCTCGAGACGGGTGATCAGAGCGACCATCTCCTCGAGGGTCTCGGGTACGTGGATGTCCTCGATCTGCGCCGGAGCGGTGTGGACCGCGCCGGGCATGGTAGCGGTCGCCTCGCCGGGCTTCGTGGAGTCGTCCACGAGCACGTTCGCTGCCCTGTCGATGCGCTGGTCCGCGGGCGAGGGCTTGGGGCCCTCCATCTCCGCGAGCCGCTCCTCTGCGATCTTGATCCGGTCCTGGACCTCCTTCATCATTGCCATGGTTCCGGAGAGCACAGCCCAGTCGGCGCCGGCGTTCGTCTGACCAGTGAGTTGCTTGCGCACCTCGGCCAGGCGTGCGATGTCGTCCTCCAGGGACTTCTCGAGCTCGCGCTTCGGGTCTCGCGACGGCGTCACAGCGTCGGGCTCTGTGGCATCCGGCTTCTTG
>CAZVQM010000004.1:3814-15931 GCA_964629265.1 uncultured Candidatus Saccharibacteria bacterium
GAGCCACTCCTCCACGTCCTTCCTGGTCTTGCGGAAGTAGCGGACCTCCTCGTCGGTCTTCGCTCGGGCCTCGAGATGCGCCTGTGCATCCTTGAAGTCCGCTCGCTTCGGCGTCCCCTCGGCCATCTTCTTGATCACGGCCTCGTAGATCGGGCGGAATCCGCCTTTGGTCTCCACGAGGGGCATGCCGGCGAACTCCGCCCAGCGCGCGAGCGTGTTGTGCTTCGACGCCTGGCTCGGGAGCACGACGTAGATCATCCTCCCAGCCCAGTCATCGTCCGCGCCGTGCGCGACCGCGAACTCGGACTCCGGACCGTACGACTCCGAAGCGTACTGCTTGAACCACCCGTCGAACGGGCCGAACCAGTCGACCCCGCCCTCCGCGGTGTTCTTCCTCAGACCGCTTCCCACCTGGGCGCGGATCTGAGTGACCCTGGACCGAAACGCGACGTCGTCCACGGGTCGCTCGATGTCCTTGCGCGTCCCGTTCTCGATCGCGGCTTCGATCTCGGCCTGCTCGAGCACGAGCGCCTCAGCCTGGTTTGCGAACTTGGCGAAGAACTTCATCAGCTCCTCGCGGCCCACGAACCGGCGGGCACCACCCTCGTTCTTCCGCTGCTGTCCCTGCTGTCGCTTCTTTCCGAATGCCATCGCTGTACCTGCCTTTCTTCGCGACTCGCGTCGCTTATTGGGTTTGTAAGGCCGGTTGTCACGGCAAAGCCGGATTCCGACCTCAAGAACTCTTGGGTAGAATTATATCAAAATACTTGCCTTCTGTCAATGGATATTGTATAATACATTTTGTCAGCTTATTAGCCAAATAGCTGGTTTATAAGCTCTTTCAAAACCCTCTGTCTCCCGATTTTTTTTGAATTTTTTGTATCAGTGTCCAAAAAGTATTCGGTTTTGCAAAAATTGATAATTAAAAGAAAATCGGGAGACAGAAAAAAATGAGAAAGGAGGTGCTCCCCTTATGAAGGTTCGACTGGTTGTTCTTGGCGGAAGAAAAGGTAAGGACGCGAAAAGAGACATCGGCGCAAGTTGCTTTCTTCTTCTCGTTGAGGCCTGTGGCCGCACGTATACCTCCATGATCGATATCGGCATGGAATCAATTGAGGGTGAGGGCGTATCGTGGCGAGGGCCGATTGAGCTCGCGCGTCTTCCGGAGTTTTCCATGCTTGATGGGATTTTCTTGACGCATGCGCATCGCGATCATGCTGCCGCGCTCTTTCTCGAGGCAGTTCGCTCGCGCATGAAGAAAGACGCCCAGGTGTTTTGTACTCGACCAACGGGCGCGTTTCTCGACTATGTGGGAAGCGACCAGATCGCGGTCTCCAAGAAAAAGCGCGAACGAGCTCCGTACACAACCCGCGATATCTTCTGGATGACCGACAAGAGTCGGCTTCGCCTTGTGATGAAGCCGGAGATCATTGATTTGGTGCCTGGAGTGATCCGGGTGCTGGTTAACCGACCCGGCCATATGCGCGGCGCGTGCTACTTCATCTTCGAGATAACCGAGGGCGAAAAGGTCTTTCGGGTGATGTTTTCTGGCGACTACTGCGTCCATGACCAGATGACAACTCGCGGCGCCGAACTGCCGCCACCGGGCTGGTCTCCGGACGCCGTGGTGTTTGATTGCACGAACGGATCTGAAGACCTCATTCCGTGGAAGGACGAGATCAAGCGGATGGCAGACCAAGGTCACAATACCATTAAGTCCGGCCATCATTTCTTGATCTATGCATTCGCCATGGATCGGTGCCAGACGTTCGCGAGAACGCTTGCGGATCTTGGGCTCCCGGTTTGGATGGACGGCCCGTCGGCGATCAAGCTCGCGAGCGTACTCACATCGGCAGAGGGATTCTGGTGTGAAGGCGACCATCCGTTTTCCATGAGTGGCATAAACATCTGCGACTATCCAGGCGAGCCACTTGAACGCACGGAAGCTTCTGCGATAGTGTCTCCGTCTGGCATGGGGCATGCACTTGCCGCAGAGTACATCATTGAGCTCATCGAACAGGAAGAGGTTGTCATCGGAGCTGCGGGCTACCAGGCGTATGGCACGAACGGGTACAAGGTTGCAAACAGCAAACAGGGAGACAAGATCAAACTTCTCGTTGACAGGCCGGTTGAAGGCGAACCAAACGAGTGGAGAACCGAAGTTGTCGAGGTTACAGTTGCGGCAAAATGCGAACAGTATCGCGCAACCGGACATTCTCTTCGGCGCGAAGGAGCGGATCACGCAGAACAGCTTCTTTCTCGATCACCAAGTCCAGCGTTCATTGGTACGCACGCCAATACGCGTGCGTTGGACTGGTTTGAGAAATGTCTCTCAGGCGGCGCCATGAGAACGTTCCGAACTGACCGAGACCGCGATATCGTACTCGCGGAATAGAATAGGAGGCGAACCACCCCGCTCTTTCAGAGAGCGGGGTTTGAAATTTGTTTTGATTTTTTATATGTATTTCCATCTTATGGCGGCTTTGGGATACTGTGTTCCATGAATTTTAAACGGCGTGTGCCTCGAAAGGCAGCACGCCGTTTTTTCTTTCACGCCGAGGGCTACTCGGCGATTTTCTCCTCCTTCGTGTAGTCAGTTGTGTCCTCAAAGCCCCACACGCTCCGCGCGAATTTCAGACGGAGTCGCGCTTTCTCTTTAAATTGGAACCCGATGAGTTCAACGCAATGAACCAGAGCGCCCGTAGCGGGATCTCGCAGATTTACCCAGACGCGGCATCCAAGGAACGGTCTTGCCAGAACTTCATTCCCGTATTCGGGAATTTCAAGTGAAGTCCGGCCGGGCGTGTAGTCGTAGTGAAACACCACGATTCTCTTGCCCTTCTTCTCTTCCTCGTCACTCGTTCCTTCAAGCACGTCGTCGAGATCCAGGATGTGGAGATCGGAAAGGGAGTAACCTTCCGGTCCCATTTCCTGAATCGCGTCCTCAATCGCGACGAGCGGCCGCAGGTCATGCACTCCGAAAACCCGTACGCCGCCCTCGAGGAGCTTTCGATGTTCGTCGAGTTGCCGCTGGCGTTCCTTTGTCCGCCGGACAACGCGAATCCCGCTGTCTTCAAGGATGTTGACGATCGTTTGGCCGTACTTCGACGTTTCGTTGAAGTGAGCGCGTACGAGAACACGAGATGGTCTCGTGATTCGTACGCCACCTCGGTCTCGGCACGGACCGCAAAGGAGCTCTCCGTCGAGTGCAGCATTCCCGCATGCTCTATCTTTTCCTATGCAGGAAAAGAAGCTCGTTGGGCGCGCTTTTTCGCGCCTAGGGTGGTGTCCGACGTTCATGGTCGGACCTCCTTTCCAGCGGATTTTGCCGGGTCCGCCGCCCGTTTATCTCTTTTTTCCCATGCGTTTTCCGCTGCTTCCGCTTCAAGCCACCCGCGGGCATAGTCAGGAACGTGATCTGCGGGAGGAGCGAATGTGTCTTCCTCCTCGACAACCTCTTTTTCATCCGGATTGATGGCGTGGGTGTCTTCGTATACGGCGAAGGTGTTTTTTCTTCGGATGAGGCGCTCGCCGAGAAAGACCTCCATGCGATCGCGAATTCCCGGATCGCATCGTGAGAGCAGCGCTTCCAGCCCTTCGTTGAGTGACGCCTTTGGCAGCCACAAGACGATGTTGGATCCGATGTGGCGCGCGAGATCCAGATAGTCTTCGTCAAAGCGTCCTCGATCGTGACACAGGCGCTCGAGAATCAGGTCTTCGCGCTTGAGCGCGACGAGCATCTTGAGCATCCGTGCCGAGAAAAGGTTCGTATACCGAACTCGCGCAAGGACCATCCTCACGAGGTCGTCGGCGTTGTCGCACTCGGTCCTGCCGAGGTCTTGAAGAAGCGTGCGGTCCATCTGAAGCAGGATCGCGGCAATCCGTCGGATCGCCGCCTGATACATGCCCGTTTTGAACCGAGGCGCCCCGTTGTCCTGTTTCTTTTTCTTCTTTGTGTCTTTCTTCTTTTGCGCACGCCGCAGAGGAAGCGCATAGAGCGGGTAGAAACCCGAGTGCGCCTTGCTCACGAAGTCGTCATGGATTAAGTCGGTCCGGAATTGGGCACCGACACAGTTTGCCAAGTAGACAATGTTGAAATATCTTCCCCACGGTTGCGGTTCCTCGCGGTGAGAAACTGATGACACGATGCGTTGTTCCATTTCCATACCCGATTCTTCGAGCGCTTCGCGAAGCGCCGTCGTGACAGGGTTGCCACCGTCTTCTTCCTCTCCTTTCCCGAACATAGTACCAAAACCGTCGGGCTGCAGGAATCGTACGGTGACAAATTCGCCTTCGGGAAATGTCGTTATAACTTCATCTCCTCGTGCATCTTTCACGATGTTGTCCTGGTATTCGTTTTTTCGGTGTGCGATATCCTTTGGTACGAATTGGACTTCTGTGCTTGCGATATTGAGAACCAGGGCCACTCGTTCCTTCTGGGGAGTAAGATCAAGCCCTACGATTCCCGCTGAGTACGGAACAGGCCGTTTTTCTGTCTTTACATCTGGTGTGTTTGACAAGGTGCTCACCTCCTTGGCGATTATTATTACATAGATTGACACCAAGAGTCAATAGTGTTATAATTCATTAAACAACTTAAGAGTTGACCCCGCTGGGAAAATCCAAAAGGAGGTGCCGTATGAAGAAAGTGGTGGTGGATCGGCAGTCCGCCACAATGACAATCCTGTTGAACGGGAGTGTGGTGCGGGTACTGCCGTTCCGCATCATTTCCGACGACACCATTGTCGTCGGCGACCGGCTCTTCTCGGGTCCTCTTCCGGACCTACGCAAGTGGGAAGAGTCGCAGAGTAGTCGCGACCGAAGGACGAATGGGTGGGATATGCGGCCAGGCGACAAGCCGACCTTCGCCGGCACCCTGCCCGTCAAGCCGTTTTGCTTCCACTTGGTGGGTCCTCGAGAGAAGTACGTGGAAGAGAGGGAGTGTCTGCTTCGCTATATGGGATCGGCTGGAGGGGACGAACTGAAGGCGCTCTCACAGGAGTTGGATATTCTCGATAGGAACGAAGAGTTCCGCCGGAAGAACGCAGAGCGTCAGTCGCGCCGGAAGCGTCCGCCGAAAGCTGAGCGCGAGAAGCCAAAGCACGGGCCATCAGAGTCTGGCTCGTCGGGGTCCGGGAAGAAGAAGTCGAAGAAGAAGAGCAAGGCCAAAGACAATGCGGGAGCCCAAGGCGAGAAGTCGGGCAACCGCAAGGGTCGGCAGAAGAAATAGTACCTTCAACATACCATCAACACCGGCAACCAAAACGGGAACGCCGGAGGAGGGAAACAAAACAGCGTGCTGCCATTATGGAGCACGCTGTTTACAATTGTATCTATAGGGATTTATATGTATCTTCACTTCGACGTTCGACAGAAATGATCATTGGTTCCTCATCACTTTTTAGCTCAAAGATAATACGTATGTTACCCTTGCGTACCCGGAAGAGGTTCCTTAATCCCCTCAGCTTTTTGCAGTCGAGTCCCTTGATATCTCGTGCGATAATTTTTCCAACAAGGACCTCAATAATTTCCCGCTCTTTCGAGGAAAGTTTCCGCAAAAGCTTATCGATACCCTTCATGAAGAGAATGAAGTTTCCTTAACAGCTGTCCTGCAGGGATACCTCCTTTGTAGTATTCAGTAAAATCAACAACGGTTTCCCACATTTCTTCTTCGTCGGGGGGTAAAATCTTAAAAAGCGGTTTTGAACGCCGTACCACAAGAAATGATTTCCCTTTTTTCACTTCAGAAACGTATCGATCAACGTTTTCGCGAAGCTCTTTTAAACCAATAAGTTTTTCCATAGTATATAAAGGTTATCTAAAGATAAACTTTCTGTCAAGTCGTACGGAGATACCAATACCCGAGGCGCTCAAAAAATTTCTGAAATGCAATTTTTGTTTTTCGATTTGCCTTCCGCGTCCTCACTTTCCATTCCCTTTTTCCTTTTTTTCTCCCCTATTCACTATTCCATCCATTCACCATCCACCTTTTCAATTTCATATTGCGTATATCGCAACTATTCGCTTATTCGTACGAATAATCGAATAGTTTGGAGATCATATTTCTACCGGGCAAAGAATAGAAAATCCCGAGCGGTCGAGAACGGAATAGAAACGAAAAATCTAGAGAAGCGAAATGATGCGCCGCGCCGCGTCGGGAAGATCTTCGGCGATGCGGTAAAACATCTGGAGCGATCGTTGATCTTTTTCAAGAATGTCCGCCGCGGCAAGAACGCCGAGATGTTTTGATGTGGATCGGAATGACAAACGGATTTCTGCGGCAATGTCCCCCACCGTCGCTTCTCAGTCGCGTTTGAGAACGCGTAAGATCCCAAGCCGGCGTCTGTTCGCAAGCGCTTTCAGAATCCGTTCCAACTCTTTTTCTTTGTCTTTCATGCGATTGGCATACCCTACTTACGGCTCGTATACCAAAAGCGTACCTCATACCCTTTATTTATTCCATCGGCTTATTCCACTATTCGTACGAATAAGCGAATAGTCAGGTTGCCGTTTTTTCCGGCGAGCGGGCAGAATATCTTGGTATCAATCTGAAGCGCTTGATTTTTTGGATACTGCCCCTGTAATATTACGTTGCAGTATGTTTTACTTTTTCAACGAAAATAAGAGATTAGTTAACGCTGTTTTTGATTGGCTGAGTGGGGTAGTGGGCGGAAACGATCTAATTTCAGTGGATTTCGGAAAGTATAACGGTTTTTATCGCTTTGAATTTCCGCTGCGATCCGGAGACAGACCGAAAAAAATCGGTCCTCCTCAAAATTCAGAGATTACATTTGTCATAAGAAAACCAGATAAATTATCGTCGGGAGATCAGTGGGCTACGATTTTTTCCTCTCCGGAGATTGAGATCTTGGAAAATAAAAATCGGCCGCATACCATGAATCCTCTGCGTTGGGGATTCAGCGATGAAGAGCGCAAGATTGCATTTAAAATCGCCCGCGATGCCTTGCAGATATTTTTGGAGGACACCAGTCGTCTTGAAAGGAATTATTTTTCAACTCTTTCCCCACGATTTTCGTTGCGAGCCGATATTGATGTCGCGCTCTGGATAAATGGGCGTCTGCGCGGCTCATCAGTGGTTGAAGGAATGTCTCTTGGCGAGGGCATTGCCGAGGCGGCGATTCTTTCCTCAAGGGATTTGCGGTTCAAGCCGCTTTCATCGGAAGATTTGCCGGATACGCGAATCGAGGTCACGATCATGCACGACATTCGTGTTCCGCTTTCCGAACGTGAGCGATCAAAAAACGCGATTTATCCGGAAAAGGGTTATCTTCTCGAAAAAAACAGCAAAAAGGGTTGGTATTTGCCTGAAGTTTTTAATATCAAACGGTTCAGAAATCTTGAAGATTTTTTGGGCGATTTGGCTCAAGAAAAAGCCGGACTTAATCGTGCTGTATATAAGAAGGCCAGTGTTTTTATTTTTGAAGTAGATGATTTTATTGAGTCGGAGGATCACTCACTCGCGCTTGCACTCTGGGGTCCGGTTATAAAAAATGACCACTTAATTCCTAATTCCGAATTCATAATTCCAAGATTACGAACCGCCGCCGACTGGCTCTGTAGAATACAAGAACCGGACGGCAATATTCCGCCAATTATTGATTCGCTCACCGGCCGTGCCACAAAGCAAATTGATTGTCCGCGGTTTGCGTTCACCGCTTGGGCGCTCGCTGAATTCGGAAAAGCAATCGGAGAGGGAAAATATATTCATGCAGCCGAAAAAAGTTTTGAGTACCTTAAAAAATACTTGATATCCAATATTCAATATCAAATCTCAAATTTTGAATTGACGCTCGCGTACTTCGGTCAATTGTCCGTTGCGCTTGGAAAAATAAAAGACGCGTGTAGCGCCGGAGATAAACTTCTCGAACGATCCGGCGCGTTCTCTTTTGATCCGATTACTATTGCCCAGATTGCAAGTTTTTTTAAAATTCTTTCCACGAGCGATGCGCGATTTTCTACACCGTTTAAGAATCTGGCGAGCATTCTAAAAGAAAATTTTGAAAGACAGACCAAGGAGAAAAATCCTATGAATCTAGCGGTCTGGGCTGAATTGGTGAATGTATTTTCGGATGTTGATCAAGAATTCTCGGAGAATGTCGCCGCGTGGCTTAAAAAACATCAGATGCCAAACGGCGCTTTCCCGGAATCCATCCATTCGACAAGTCATTCGATCCTGAGGGTCTCAGACCCGATGGGCTCAGGGCAAGCAGAGTCAAATTTTGTCTACACTCGAGGAACCGGAAAAATTTTTGAAGTGTTGGCGCTCGCGCCAGAAAAAAACAAGGAGGCAATCACAAATGTGTTGCGGTGGCTCTTTTCAATGCAATATGACGGCGAGAATACTTTTTTTACTGCCGACACTGTCCGGCCTATGATAATTGGCGGGTTTCGGCATGATTATTTGAATCAGGAGTTATGGATTGATTCTGCCGCTCATGTTATTTTAGGAGGTACGCGACTCACCAAAAATGGATTCCCTTGAAATAGAACAAGATAAATCGCAGATGAGCATTCATCAAAATGATGTATTCCGCCCGGTCGGAGATGTGTTTGAGTTAAGCGCAAAAAAAGCCGATTCAAGATTCAAGCATCCTTTTGGCGAGGATTCTCAACTATTTGATAGAGTAATAGCCCGCTCGTACGAATGGCTCAATTCTTTGAGCGGCAGCAATGCGTTTGCCGTAGCCGACCGCCCAAGTTCCACCAATAAATTACTCTTGGATGTTTTTCGTTTCCTTAGAGAGGAGGGCATTCTAAAGGATTATATACTTCGGAAGTTTCGCTATAATGATATACCGTCATTTTTTCGGATTGATATGATGCCAGCGTACAAAGACCGGGCTACCGACGGCACTATTCCGCAAAAATTGTTTGCCCATGGCTTTGGGAAAAATCTTGAGACGGTCTTCTCGCAAGCCCTGGGGGAATTTTTAGAGAGATATTTTCTTACTTTGTACCGGCGCGATACACTTCTTCGCGCCTCACCCGCAATTTTAAAAAGAAAGAAATTCAATTGTATTGATTTGAATTTGGTTGCCGGTTTCTCCGAAAAGCAAAAAAACAAAATCAGCCGATATAAATGGGATGAAGAGAGTATTTTTTCCTGGGAGTGGATAGAGAGAGTCGCGACAAAAGAGAAGATATTAGTGCCCGCACAATTGGTCTATTGGACGTATGCGCTTGAGGAAAGAGAGCCCCGTCTTCGCGAGACAAATACGAATGGAGCCGGAGGATACTTTAGCCGGGAGGGCGCAATTCTTTCGGGCCTTTATGAACTTATCCAACGGGATGCATTTGTTATTTTCTGGCTCAATTCCATCTCTCCTCCGAAGATCGATCCTGCAAGCGTACCATCCGAGGAGTTTCAGGAATTATATCAGGCCTCAATCCGATATGGTTTCCAGATACATTGCCTTAATATTACGAGCGACATAGGTGTCCCGATATTCGCTGTTATTATAGAGGACGAAACAAAGAATTGGCCGCGCCTTTCTATGGGTATGGGCTGTAATGTTGATCCATTGAAGGCATTGAACCGTGCCCTTATTGAAGCGTGGAGCGTATACGATTGGTTGAGACCGCGGACGCCCTATTCGCTTAAGGATCAATATATTCCTTTTTCCGACTCCAGCATCGGCCAAAACGAGCGTTGCCAACTTTTTGCAAACCCCCTCTTTTATGAAAAAGTGTCTTTTTTGTTGAGTGGGCCTCAAAATTCTTTCAGTCATTCGATGTCGGTTGTCCCGTCGCTAAATTCAGAAAAGGAAGAGATGCATTACTTGGTGAAGCATATCGAAGGATTTGGAGAGGGGTATCAGGTATATGCATTCGAAGCAAAATCATCCATTCTCTCAACTCTC
Source organism: uncultured Candidatus Saccharibacteria bacterium (assembly GCA_964629265.1). Lineage (GTDB taxonomy): Bacteria > Patescibacteriota > Minisyncoccia > Sungbacterales > HO2-52-23 > 2-01-FULL-50-25. The sequence continues at coordinate 13,696 of CAZVQM010000004.1, forward strand.
GGATACCACTCGGTGCGAGTTATTGTTCCTCAATTAGTTCCTCTTTATCTTCATGAAAATCATGCGCCTTTGGGCGCAAAACGCCTAAAAGAGGCGTCTTTGAAACTCGGCTACCATCCGGCCGAAGAATTCAATCCAATCCCCCACCCGTTTCCCTGATCCACGTCCCAGAAGGCCACGGCTTGCCCGCCTACGCGGGCTTGCACGCGGAGCTTCCTTCTTGTAATATGAAAAAGATGAATACACCAGTTATCGATGTAAAAAAGTACGGGGGGAAACAAGTTGCAATTGTAAAAGGAAAGATCGTTGCAGCCGATACTACGACTGAAAAAGTGCTAAAATCGGTGCGTCGCAAACTGCCTCGCGCTGTATGGCGCGATATACTTCTTGTGGCCGTTCCTGAGGGAACTACTGTCGTGTATTGCGTATGAGCCGATTTATTTTTCCGTACGGAATCCGTTTCCAAGAAGACGGTCACGTCGGAATATTTCCTGCGGCAGAGATTTTTGTCTTGGGTATGGGCGGGAAAGGAATTCGCGCTCTTTTTCATATTGATTCTGGCGCCACCACGACTCTTTTGTCTGCTAGCGACGCGGGAGCGCTGGGGATCGACATTCGTTCGGGGAAGAAGATTTTGGTACGCGGCATTTCCGGCGAGCCGCTTTTGGGATACACCCATATAGTACGGATGCAATTTAATGGGACTTTACTGAAAGTTCCCGTGATTTTTGTAGAGTGTGCCACGGTTCCTCGTGTTCTCGGGCGGGAAGGAATTTTCCCCCGTTTTTGTATCGTGTTTGATGAGGCAAAACACCGCATTTTATTCCTCGAAAACAAGAAAGAACAAAAAATCATTGATTCGTTATTTCGTTGATTTCCCAATTGCAAAACCTTTTGCAAAAAGGTTTTCATCCGGCCGAGGAATTCAATCCAATCCCCCATCCGTTTCCTTGACGTGTTCACCCCGTTAGAAGCAAGACGCTTGGGACGTCTGCCGATGCGTAAGCGCATCGGACTTCTAACGGGGTGGATAACGAGGTTGTGATTGTTCTCTTGGGGTAGTATACTAATTCTTGACCAATCTATTAGTATTATTAATACCATGAAGACCTTCATACGGCTGCTAAAATTCATACCATTTATACTTATTCTCCTGATTATTTCTGCGGGACACCGTATTTTCGGCGGAAAGGAGAATAAAAAAGAGGGTGGTATTTTCGACTTCGGCGTTGATACCGCTAACGCAGATGTTCCAGAAGGTGGAGAAGGTGGAGAAGGTGGAGAAGGTGGTGGTCCTGAGGGTGATAGTTAATGAGTTTATAGCTCGACCTGACGACTTGAAATATTATTTTAAAATATCCGGCGCCTAAGCCGGATTTTGGGTTATTGAAAAATATAGTTCCTTATAATAGGTTGAAAGCAATGTTGTCTACGCGTCTTGCAGTAATAAAAAAAATATTTTCCAACATGCTTAATTTATTATCTCCATACGAGAGGCGTTTTTTGGACAAAGTGCTTCATCAAAGTTTTCTTGGGCACGCTGATTTTTACACCGAACATTTTCATTCTTACTGGGAACGACTAACTAGTTCTTGGGGTCAAATGTCAAGCCCCATTCGTCCGAGCAAGGGGGATTGTGAAATTTATCAAGATTATCTCAGCCGAAAAAAAGAGGTAGAGCGCGTTTTGATTTTGGGTTCAACCCCAGAAGTTAGAGATCTCGCCGCCAAGCTCCCCAAAGCAAAAATTTACGTCGCAGATTTTTCTCATCAGATGCTTTCTGGAATGGTGAAATTTATTCGTCACGCCGATCCCACAAAAGAGATTTGGATAAAGGACGACTGGCTTTCATTATTTTTATCAGAGCGGTCATTTGACGTTATTATCGGCGATCTCGTGCTTCAGCAAATTCCTCCGGAAAATGAAAAGGTATTTCTTAAGAAAGTTAATTCGCTTCTCAAGAAGGATGGTATTTTCATATCTCGCTTCCATTTTATTTCTGAAAGATTCCAGAGCAAAACCATAGAAGAAATTGTGAAGAAGGTAGAGGTAAAAAAGCGATCGTATAATGAAAAAGTGACGCTTATCCGGCTTTGGGTTTGGGAACGTTTCTCCGACCCCGAGAGTAGAAAGATGGACCGTTGTCTCGCCGCTCGAGAGTATACTGAATTCATAAAAAGGACGAAAATGTCGGATGAGGCGATTAAAAAAGTCGAGAAAACTCTTATCGCTTGGG
>CAZVQM010000005.1:0-2695 GCA_964629265.1 uncultured Candidatus Saccharibacteria bacterium
GCAGATCTCCCGCCAACGCAATTGAAACGGGCCTTTTGCCGCTTTCGCAAATTTCTATCATCCTCGGCGCTATCGTTTTTTGAAAATAAATCTCCACACCTTCCAGCGGGGTATTCGGAAAGGTGTGGGGATAAAAATAGCCGCCTACAACACCAAGAACTAAAATTCCCCCCGCAAAAAGTAATAATTGAGTGGTATATGGATTAAAAGTTGACTTGCGGAAGGATATTTTACGAAGAATTTGCATAAGAGTAAGATTCATAGAAATTGAGAATCCGATCGTTTTTCAAGAAAAAAGATGGGATAACACGAAGTATGATTACTCACAATAGTTTTTTCATTTTTGATAAGGAAACCTTCGCTAAAAATACTACGAAGATCTTTCTCGAGCGGAAATGTCCAATGCCACCTAAACGTATCCTCTTTTGCCGTTCTCTGAATTTTTTTTAACGTAAGAGATAGAAGCGGATGCTCCGAACCGAATTCTTTTGCGTACTCATTGATTTCTTCTGCGGCGCGCTTTTTATCGATAATCGTATCATTATTTTTGGTGCATACGTCATATAATTCCCAAAGAAGTGGGGTTGCTGCTTTGTTTAAATCACCATCTTTATATTCATTTATAGCGTCTTGAATTAACCCTTTTGCAGACTTCATGGATTCTTTTCTGCACCGCGAGCGGATTATAAATATTCCCCCTTCGGAAAGCAAACCAGAAATTTTCTTTAGAAAACTCCCTATCTGATCTGGAGGGAACTGCATAAAAACCAAATCGCCGATAATTATATCAAAAAAGCTTTGGGGAAAGGGTATATCCATCCAATCCGCCTTAATCCATATTTCTTTTTCCGAATCCGCAATCTTCACTTCTTGCGTCATTCCTTCAAGCATTTTCCACGAGAAATCACATAAATATATTTTTGATACGTGATAGTACCGGGCAAGCAGATCTCTCAACTCCGGGGTTGACCCTAAAAGAAGAATTCGTTTTTTATTATTCGCGGTATTAAGGTGATCCTCGTAGCATTTCAATTCTTCTGAGGAAGGCCGGAAGGGTTCCGCAATATATTTCCATTGATAACTCTGTAAATCCCAGTAATCTTTAAGAAGCCCGGGATTGTTCTGTGGGGAACTTACTCTTAGAAAAAAATTAATAACTTTTTTAATCATTGCCATTCACTTACGAAATTCATTATTCATCATGTTATATAATCTTATCACATTATGGATTTTTTTCTCTTCATTGAAAAAGAAAAAGCCCTAACTGGGCTTATTGTTTATCCTTCTTTTGCAAGATTTGCTTCGAGATGACTACGGAACCAATCGGGAATTGGGGCGGATTTTTTTGTTCTGCGGTCGACGAGAACCTGAAGCACCTTTCCTTCAGCACGCAGCTTTCTTTCTTCGTCCCCGTCCTTATAGACACGATAACGAAATTGCATGCTTGAACGACCAATCTTCAATGGCGCCACCTCAATAAGAGCAACATCGCCTCTGAGAAGTGGTTCGCTATAATCGCATTCAAGCCTAATCACGTTGATTGCATACCCGTCTTCTCTTAATCTCATGGTCGATGCGCCTAAATTCTCTGAAAATGCTTGACGGGCATCGAAAAATGCAAGAAAAAAATAAGGTGAATGCCAATTGCCGATGTCATAGAGCTGATTTTCTGGAACTGGAAACCTATACAAAAAAGGACTCATTATGTCCCTCCCCTGATCATTCATGAACTGAAAACACACTAGCACAATACATTCCGACTTTCAACCCTTTCCGCAAAGTAACCATCCGAGACACAAGTAATGATTTTTATCCATGCGCTTTAATTTTTCTCCTTTATCTCCGAAATGAAAACTGGTATTTTTCCTCCCGAGGTCAAATTTAATTTATCTACAGTATTAACGACGATTCGGATATTCTGTCTAAGCTCTATTACTATCTCATCCCGAATCTTTTCTTTTTCTTCACTCCGAAATCTTTCCGTTGGAATTATATTTATCACGATATCGTTTATCGTTTTTTGTAATATCTGAAATTGTTTTATCTCACGAAAGCGCCTGTTAAAAATCTTGTAAAGCTGTGAGGGATGAATTTTCCTCCCATTACCCAACTGAATATTATCACCCGCTCTGCCGCTTAGAAAAATGCGCGGGAGTACCCTTCCGCATTGACATTTTTCTCGAATAATCCTTCCTATATCGCCTGTATCATAACGGATAAATGGCATTACATAATTATCGAAAGATGTTATTACAATCCTGCCTTCTCTGCCATCCTCCAATTCCTCTCCGTTCGTGCCGACAATTTCTATGAAGAACATCTCGGAATTAATATGCATACCGTTATGTTCACCGCACTCTTGGGCAATTCTTCCAAATTCCCTCATGGAATAGCTGTCAAACACTTTACATTTAAATGTTTTTTCACACAATTCCTTATAAAAAAGCGATAGCTTTTCTCCGGTAGATACAACAGCTTTCAAGGGTATGACTATGTTGTCTTTTTCAGCAAGCTCCGCAAAATAAGTTACAAAAGAGCTGAAGGAATATAATACAAAATCAGATGAGGAGAGAATTTTATAGAGATTGTTCTTATCCTTAATAAGGGTATCTCGATCTGAAAACTTATAAAATGTGCCGAGGCCCTCGAGTCCTGGAATTTCCCTCCGGAGAACCCGGAATGTTTTATCCGCCTC
>CAZVQM010000005.1:2795-15336 GCA_964629265.1 uncultured Candidatus Saccharibacteria bacterium
TCGTGAACGCACCCAAATTCACGGTGGGTGATACGTGGGAATACAAGACGCTATTCGGGGGCTACACTTCAACCATCGTTAGCGCAGACGGAGAAACATACGCCATCACCCTGAGTTACGAACCCAAGGCACGATTCTATCAAAATCAGCATCTTGTGATTCAAAAAGTTGAAGGCGACCTCATTCGGGATCCACGAATTTTCATTGGTTGGAAATACTTAGATTTCCCGATGGCGCCGAAGAAAAAGTTCTCCTATCGCGTGAATGGTACTGTCGCGACATTCTCCATTGATGTCGAGGTGGTGAAGTGGGAAACCATAAAAGTTCCTGCGGGAACCTTCAAAGCACTTCGAATAGAGAGTTGCTGGAGAAACGAATCATCCGGGTGGTACGACTGCGGAATGACGCACTGGTATTCTCCTGAAGCAAAAACGTTCATCAAGAGGCAAACCCCCTCTAGCTGGACGCCGGTTCTGAGAAACTCGGACTTCGAACTGAAAAACTTCTCGGTAAAGTGAAACAAGGAAGAAAACATCAGACGTCGTTGGCTTGCCAGCGACGTTTTTAAATAACTCAATACCTGCTTTGTTTCAAACACCATCGACTGGCGTTATGCCGTTTGATTTCCTCCTCCAAAGGAATACGGTAACTACTATAGATATCAAAATAACAATAAGTATAAACGGCACAACCCAGCGTGGTAGACCTAGAGATACGGCTACTTTTTCCTCCATCTCCTTTTTTGCGGCCTCAGAAAGAGACACATTGCCCTCGGCATCCACCACCGCATACAGCAAAAACTGCATAATCCCTTCAGGATCTCTTACTAACTTCGTAACTGTAAGATTATTCAATCGTTGAGAGGTTACATACACTTTATCGGTGTTTTCATCAATTCTCCTGGTATCCGCGTAAATCATATTATAAGATATGGCGTCCAACTGCCCCAAAAAAGGCATTTCTATCTCTTTTAGAATATGGGCTCCCGACTCGTCGTTTTTCAAAACAGTCACCATTGTTTCATTCCGGTGGGTTACATACGCCAGTTTGGTCTTGTAATCAAATAATATCCGATAGGGAGAAGCGTTGATTTGGAACGCATTTAAAATCTCGTATGTATTGGAGTCAATCACTACAATCTTTTTATCACCCTCCACGGCAACATAAATTTTATCAATCATAGGAAAGTATGCGACCCAAATCGGCTTATTGCCCACCGTAATGGTCTTTTTGACAGTATTGTCTGTTCCGTCTAAGACCGATATGAAATTTGCTCCATAATCAGCAACATACACTTCATTTTTTTTATCGTTGGTGGTAAGAAGAAGTGGAAATACACTCTTTGCATCAAGAGGAATTTCCTTAATTATCTTATCAGTTGCCACATCGATAACCCCAACTTTTTTCGCTTGAGCAAGAGAAACATATACAAGATTCGTTAAGTCGTTGCCCGAAATAGTACGTGGCATGCCTTCCATCGGTACAACTTTAAGCGGGAAATCCGAACGTGAAATGTCAATCGCGGTAATTATATTATCCACCGAATCAGTAACATAGAGTTTATTGAGATTCTGATTAAGGTAAAGAACATTCGGCGCAGCGCCGACCGGAATTCTATCGATGACATTCATTGTCTTCCCATCAATAACCGTAATCTCGCCGGAATCAAGATTGCCGACGTAAATTCTCTGCGAGCGCGTATCAACCACTATGCCCTGGGGAGAAGAAAATACTTTTGACGGCTTTTCGCTTGATTGTGGAAAGTAAGAGATATCAAATGTCTCTGCATCAGCAACTAAAATGTCATTAGAATTTGACCTGTGAATAACTGCCAGTGAAGCGTTCCCCCCACCGAAAATAGCCTTTGTCCAACCGTTGATACTCTCTTCCTTCAATACTTGAGATTTTATCGGATCGATAAAATACAATTTCCTTACCGACGGATTCAGAACTAACAATTTCTTTGCGCTTTGTGAATACCATAAATCAATGGGGTAGCTCGCATAAGCCGAAGTACCAAGAGCTATTTTTTGAACCGTAAACCCTGGAGATATAGTATACACCGTGCCGTCGTCATTGCTGGCGATAAAAACATTACCGCTGACCTTATCGTACGCCATTGAAATTGGCGATTTGCCAACGGGTAGTCGACGTATTTTTTTTGATTCAAGATCAACAATGCTTACGCTGTCGTTTCCTCGTTCCGAAACATAGACTCGATTAAGAGTTTGATTATATAGAATATTGTCAGCCATTGATCCAACATCATATTTATTGACAATGGAACGAGTAGAGCCATTTACCACAACCAATTGATCAGGATTATGATTAAGCACAAAAAGGAGTTTTCCCGAAGAATCACTCTCCAGTGCCGCAACAATGCCGCCGATATTTATTTCCGAGATTTTTTTCTGTGCTAAATCCGTGGCAAAGACCTTTCCCGCCAAAGAATCCGCAAGATAAAAAACCTTCTCATCTGGAGAAAACAGACCAAACACGCGGCTGCCTCTGCCTTTCCGAGGAAAATTGTAAAAAGAATCGGCGTTTAATGCGCCTTCCGGCGATGATAAATAACTTTTTGTATTATATACATATACCTGCAGATTAAATTCATTCACTGTCACACCCGCAAAATACTCTCCCGAGGGACTCACCGCCAAAAAATCTGTCTGGCGCGGAGTGGTTTTGCCAGGAGATACGAGAAATTCTTTCTTTTCTATATCATATACCGTTACACTACTATCACCGTTTAAGATAAAAATATTACCGCTTTTCTCCGCCGCCGCGATCTGTTTAATCCGGGATACGGGAGAATCGCTCTCTGCTAAACTATCAAGAATGAAAAAAGAAAACGTCAACGCGCCAGCCATAAATAACAAAGGCAAATGTGTTGAAAAATTGTTTTTTAGAGAAGTTTTGTTCATTCTTTTATACGGTTCCTCTAATAGCTATTTTAGCTCAATTTCCGCCTAGCTGTCCATAAAACACTTATCCACTGGATATCACCTCAAAAAGAAATCCAGATAAATACGTTCTGTCACTCTAGCTACAATCACAAACTAGAATATAATTTTCCGACGAGACAACCTCTGAAATTTTCCATCCAGCCGCGTCAAGCAAACTCTCCCATCTTTCACGCGGTTGAGGCATACCTTGTTCCGTAAATGGATGCCACAATTCATACAAAGCCGCCTGAAGTTTTCTCCGCTCATCTTTCTCATTTCTGATTTCTTCAAAACTCAAACCGTCATATTCGGCGACGAAGAGCCGACTAGAATTAAAACGCTCCTTGAGTTCTTTAAGAAAATCTATCAAAAAAGCATCTCCGAATCGTAAAAACTCATGTAACATGGTGCTTGCAAGAAAAATCGGCTTTTTTTGAGACGACACATGTTTTTGCCAAAAATCAATATTCCGAACATCCGCATGGCAAAGAACGGTCCGCTCACCCATGCCGCTTCGTTGAATACGCTTCCGTGCCTCCGAAATCACTGTTTCATTATTGTCAATTCCGACTCCAAAATGATCACCTCGCATGCTACAGAATTTGATAAGGGTTTCCGCAGAGCCACAACCAAAATCAATAAGAACGGAATTTTCTACCTCTTTTATTTTCTCGAGAACTATCCGATTTGCATCAAAAGAAAAAGCACCCGATGCAAGTTGCAAATAATAGCCGTCCCTATGTATGTCTTGCCCATATTTCTTTTCCCCAAAAAGAAGATCGCCAAAATTATTGAATATTTCTCTGTATGCCAGTATCGCCCAAAGAAGCTTTTGAGGGTTACCACCCTTAAGCGCAAAAGTATCGCCATTCTTTTTGATAGGACCATCAATAGCTAATAAATAATCAAGTAAAACCGCTATAAAGTTCTGCTGTACATGCAAATCCCTGGAAATATTTGTAATAGTTGCCGGTCCCTTTTTTAGATAATCGAAAAAGCCGATTTGCTCGAGCCCCAAACAAATTTGAATTATCAGGTAGTCACTCGCAGAACGCAAAGAGTTTGATACAGAAACTTTTTTCTTAAAGAATGAAAACGGCATAGTAGGTACAGATATCTTTATATTACTATTCTTGGCAATGATGCTACCCTCGCCTTGTCCCGAAAAAATAAATTCGCTCCCCGCATATTATGACTGCAAGATACTCACCACCTTCTCAAGCCATATCCTATCTAGAGGAAGTCGCAGGCCTTTTTTGATCTCTCTGACACGTCCCTTGATTTTTTCCTCCGAAAAATCCTTCTTGATAAAAACTTCTTTGAAGATGTCGGCTACCGCCTCCATTTCGGGCTCGTTCGCGCCCAAATAAGTGACCTCCTGCACGCCCAGCCGCAGGGCAAAACGATTGGCTATGGTAGGCACCTGGCAGGCGTTTACGATGATGTTGCAACGCGCAAGAGCCACCGCGGCATCGAACGCATCCATATGGGGTTCGATATCTATCCAGAGCTGATGAGACATGGTAAAGCCGAGTTTTTCTGCCGCGAGATGGAATCCTTTTTGGGCGAGAGAACTGGCAAGGTACTGCGCGTTTTTTACCACCCGCGCCGCGTAATCAGGCCACCTCTCCCTCATCTCTTCAAGCACTAAGGCAAGCGCCACAACCTCGGCGCCATGGTCATGCGAAACGAATATTTCACTCGAAGCCTTGAACCGTCCGAACTGCTCTTCGTCATTAGTGGCGATAAAGGCCTTGTGTGGGCCTGGAACTGTTTTATGGGTGGATCCCCCGAAAAAATCGGCTCCTTCACGCAGAGGATCCTGAAAACGATCCCCCCAGATAAGCCCCATCACATGCGAGCCGTCATAATATATCTTCACGGACTCAGGAATGTTGGCCCGCAATTCTTTAAGGCGATAAGGAAATAATATATGCTGCTGATCAAGATAAATAAGCGCAATTTTTTCTCTGGCAGTAAAATCAGGCAGGGCATCAATATTTATTTGAAACGATTCTTGATCATAAGGAAGATGCAGAACGCGCACCCCGAGACGCCTCGCGATCACCCTTGTAAGGCCGTGTCCCCCATTCGCCGGCGCGATGGTAGCGATAGCTTCTCCGCTCTTCGCAAGAGTAGATAAGACGATCGTCATGGCATTCAAGCCGGAAATTGGCTTGGTGACCACGAATCTCGCACCGGTAACCTCCCGAAGCAGTTCGCAACAGCGCTTATATATTTTCTCTATGATCTCGTTACCCGGAAAAACAGAATGGCCGCGTTCAATTGGGAAATAATAACGCCCAAAGATATCGGTCAAGAAAGCCAACCGGGCATTGATACTCGGGGAGTTCTCGCTCGGAATAAAATGCAGTTGATCGCTTGATAATATGTGATGCTCCAAAACGTAGTCAAAAACTGTTTTATCCATAAAATTATTTTTCGGCGCCATCTCTTTAGCGAAAATTGGCATGCCGGATGTTTTCAGTATAATATAAATAAGAGTAAGGAACGAGCTGCACAATCCTCAAAAGTAACTACATCATTATGAACGATTTTTTTATCAGAAATAAAAAAATTACATTCCTTGAAAGACCAGTTTCTATTGAAGAGAGGCAAATCGCAGATGTAATGGAGACGTATTCAAAAGCGCATCGAGAGCAAAATCTGCCACTCTTAATTTCGCTATTTCATAAAGATGCTCGCATTGATTCTTTTGTCGCTGGCGGAACGGTATCGCTTGATGAGTACATTGATGTTACGCGGAGAACATTCTCACACCTTACGAGGATCGTCTTTCGCGACCTGCTCATTCAGGTGCGAGACCCGAACACGGCGATCGTATATGGCATAACCTGCTTTCCCCACCCCAAAGGATATCCGATACTATGGAAGCGCGTGTGGAAGTTAGCAAGAAAGAACGGTCCCTGGCTCATAGTGGAATCGAAGTATCACGCCGACCTGAAGACGCTTTCCACAAAATAATGTGGCGGGCGAGAAAGAAACGGCGACCTGAATGAGAAAAAACCGGATCTGCGTCCTTTATTTCACTCGCACTCAAAAATGATTAAATTGGGCGCCATTTCTTTTGCACGAACCAGATGCCATCCAGAAGCCCCAATCGCCTCGAGCCATACCTCCTTCGGCTGTGGCATAGTGTTGCCCTTAAAGTGATGGGTTATTTTTGAGATAGCCGCGATATACCGCGCGACCCCCTTTGGCTCACGCCTAAGAACATCCCAATCCGGAATATTAAATTCCACTATGAAAAGCCTCGATCCGGTAAAAAAATTTTTGTACTCCGCGAGCAATGAAGCGAGATCGTTCTTCTCACAAAGATCATGAAATGCCGTTATCCCGACAATAGCCTGAACCGATCCAATCTTACCAGCGAAATCGCCGGGTTTCGCTGCATTTGCGCGAAGAACCGTTGTCGATCCCCCATGAAAAAGCCCGTCCATAATTTCCCGCATCTCATCGGCCACAAGAGGGCTATCCTCAATCGTGATATAACGACAGGAAGGCATCTCCTCGCTTAGGGCACGCATTAACGGAATGTTTCCTCCTACATCCAAAATAGAATGAATCCCCAACTCTTTAAAACGGGGCAGGAGCGTCGGCAACACGGATGACGCATACCTTCCTTCTTTATAGCGCACCTCTTCGCGCAAAAAATATTCCTCATATGTTCTTTTCCCCGCAATTATCTGATCCAAAAAGTTATAGAGCTCTCTATAGGCAAGAAAATAATTTATAAAATTTTTTATCGCCGGATCGACAGTCGAAAATCGGAAAGAATCTTCTTCAAGCTTTTCAAATACCTCCTGTTCCGAAAGAAATTCGCACACGGCAAGAATGAGTCCAAAATTTAGGAAGTGTTCGCGAGCAAGCTGTGCCGCCGAAAATGTCTCGCCCTTCGAGATCTTCGCGAATATCCCGAGCCGTTCGAGCGCAATCAAAAATTCTACGATAAGAAAATCGCCACAGATCTGGGAGTTACGAATGGCTGTCTTTTCTTTGTGAGCCCGAAGATTATCCTTCATATATTTGCTCGACGATGAGCGCACATATCTTTCGCGATCTCCTCAAGGTCAGATTCAAGTACGTTCACGAGATCTTTTTTTGAAACCTCGATCATAAGCGTCGCGGGATCCACGGCATATTTTTCGGCATATTTGAGAACGAGCGGAGTGAACAAGGAATGAAATTTCGCAAACCCAGCAACGACATCTAATCGATCCCTCCCGCATCGAGTCATTTTGGGCTTTATATACGTTTCCCCGATCTCAAGTAGCTTAAGGAAATCAACTCCGGTATTGTATCCTTTTTTCTCAAAAGCTGCGACCAGTATTTCAATACACGCATTGCCACCGCTCCTTCCCAACCCCTGAAGTGTTGCATCAACAAATTCAAATCCCAGTTCTACGGCGGATATGCTATTCGCAACACCAAACCCCAAATTATCATGGCCGTGGAATCCTAATTTAATTTGCGAAATCTTCCGGATGGCGGTATAGTAGCGCGCGATATCATCCGGAAACATACCACCGGCAGAATCCACAAGGTAGACGACATCAGCACCGAATTTTTCTGATAACTGTACTTGCTTGGCAAGATCCCTGGGGTCAAGAGCATAGGATTTCATAAAATTGGCTGTTACGAAAATTCCGTACTCTTTCGCTTTTTTTATATACGGTTCGGAAAGATGTATCTCGGTAACATCGGTGCCAACGCGAATAAACCCGATTTTGTGTTTTGCGGCGCGCGCGATATGATCGAGTGTAGATATGCCCGGAAAAAAGAACATGCCAAATTTTGCTTTTTTCAGCACGCTAGTAGCTGCATCCATATATTCTTCATCAGCATTGGAATCATCTTTCCTATATCCGCCCGCTCCCATGGCTACTCCTCGCCCTATCTCAATAAACCTAACTCCAGCTTCTTCGAGTTTTTGACAAATAGTAGCAACTTCGGCTGGCGTAAAAGAAAAATTCACCTCATAGCCGCCATCGCGAAGTGTACTATCAATAAGTGTTGCCTTTTGCATAGAAGTATCACCACTACGATGCATCCTAATTTAAAATCTTACTGGTAAATAAAAACGGTTGCTATTTCCATTCAACAAGCGTACAAAGATTATTTCTGTTATACTCCTTAGAAGAGACAAATACAAACATTATTTTCTTTGATTTTATCTCACCAAGGAAGAAATCAGACAAAAAATATGGCTAGTGTCCGCGCTGAAAAATTAGAACACGAGTTGCTACGTGTCTACGAGAATTGCATAAAGAGCAGACTGCTGGATGAAAAACTGCAGGAATTATATTACGAGGGGCGCACGCATATATTATTTAGCGGAATCGGCGCCGAAGTGGGCCCAAGTATCATTGCTGCCCTTCTCGAACAAGGAGACTATTTTATACCGCACTACCGCGGGTACGCCACAATTTTGGGAAGGGGAGTACGGATTGAAAAGATAATCGGAGAAAAAATTGGCAAAAACATCGGCTTGACCAGAGGCATCGGCGATGCCGCCCCGTTCAGAGATCCGGAACACAATATTCTAGGATACACCATAAATCTTGGCACAAACTTTTCAATTGCCGTGGGGGTTGGTCTTGCAGTGAAGCTAAAAAAAGAGGATAAAATTGTTGCTGTTTTTTTCGGCGACGGTGAAGCTTCGCGAAATACCCTTGGCGGTGCACTTAACTTTGCGTCGTTATGGCATCTGCCGATTCTTTTCGTATGTCTCAATAATGGCGTATCCATTTCTACGCCAATCGCCGAGATGTCCTCTACCAAGACAGTGGCTGAACGCGCAAGAGGATACCATGTAGAGACCGAAACGATATCAGAAACAGAAATTTCACATCTGTATGAACGCACTCAAAAAATTGTCACCTCAATTCGCGACGAGAAGCAACCATTTCTTCTGGAAATTAAACAGAAAAGGTTTCCTCCGCATTCCTCAAATTACGATAACCATCCATTTCTCGGAAGCATGATTCCGAAAGATGAAGATCCTTTATTTCATTTAGAAACATTTTTGCGCCGTAGTAGCGTATCCAATACTGAGCTTTTTGAGAGTCACGAAAAAATCAATAACCTAATAGAATCTGCTTTCGCGGAAGCGCTAAACGAAAAACAATTGTCGGAAGAAGATTTTTTTTCCATTTACCATGACTCGTAAAACAATGACGTTTGCGGACGCAATTGATGCGGCGCTTGAAGAAGAAATGGCAGCGGACAGCCGTATATTTGTCCTCGGAGAAGATATTTTGGATGTGAATCACAATATCGTCACGAAAAGTGCGAAAGATAAATTCCCGAAACGATTTATCTCCACGCCACTAATAGAAGACATGCTCGGGGATATTGGGCTTGGTATGAATCTCGCTGGTCTCAAACCAATTCTTAATCTTGATTACGGAACGTTTGTTTCGAATGCTTTTAATTCTCTTTATCGTTTAGGAATATGGCGCTACCGGACGGCAGAAAAAAGCGGACCGGCCGTCATCTTCAGAATTAGCCACTATGGCTATCTGGGCCGAGGTGCAGAACTTGCCGCTTCGTTTCTTGGCGCCATTTTCCATTTGCCGAATATTGTTATTGCGACACCCGCTTTTCCTCACGACGCGTATGGTTTATTAAAGACGGCGCTTCAATCCGACCGCCCGGTGGTTTTTTTTGAACATAAAAAGCTTTACGACCACAACGGCATCGTGCCAAATAAAGAATATATGGTTCCATTCGGAAGTTCGACGGTATTGAAAAATGGAACTGACGTCACATTGATCGCCTGGTCATTCATGAGTCATCTCGCTATGTCTGCGGCTAATATTTTGGATCCGCAAAAAATAAACACTGAAGTCATCATCCTTCATACAATCAACCCTATGGATATGGAAACCGTACTTAATTCCGCAAGAAAGACAAAACGCGTCATCATAATAGAAGAAGACATGCTGCGTGGAGGAATCGGCGCGGAAATAAGCACACAAATTAACAAACGCATTTCTGAAATTAAAGTCACAAGAATAGCGGCGAAAAATGTTCCATTGCCAATCGGGCAGAAATACGAAAACTTAATTCTCCCGAGCATTGAAAATATTGTTGAGGAGTGTCGAAGATTGTGCTTAAACTAGATTATACTCTAATAAACCCCAATACCTATCTACAAAAAAACACTAATCCTTGCGCCAATTGACTAGGAATACCCACACAACTGATATGACATTGACAAAATAAGGAAAGTGCATTAACCTACTAAGAACTATACCGAACGAAGGAGGACGAAATGAAAAGAATCTTGACACTAGCTCTTTCACTCTGCTTCATACTCATAACGACGTACAGTGTTCCAACTGCTGGAGCAAGCGAAACACCAGAAAACAAGAAGGTACTCCGGAAGGAACAAGTAAATGACATTACCGTCGCGAGAGTATCAAAACCTCAATCGCAAGAGGACGATTCTCATATCAACAACCCTGATGGGTACGACCTGCTGATGTATGCGCTCTGCAAAGACGCAAGAATGGCATACATGGGCAAGCATGAGAACTGCGTCCCAATCCGAAGAGGTGAATAGAAGACCACCATACCCATGGTGGTTAATTATTTAAAAAATCTTTAAATAAACCGGCGCTCGCAGTCGTGCTGCAAGCGCCGTGTTCCTTTGTACTCGCCTTTACTAGGCGCCTCCCTTTGGCTCCAGTTCCGGGAAAGCAACGAGGGGGAAGTAGCCGAGGGTATCCATCTTGGGCTTAGCGGATCCTTCGAGCGGAGTGATCTGAATCACCCTCTCTCCCGACCTCGAGTACGAAACAACCCCGAGGTAATCGCCAAGCCCATCGCCGTCGGCATCCCAGATCATCTGGAGAAGCGGAAGCTTGTGGGATTCGACTCCCGGCACATTCAGCCGCATCTCGACCACATGGGGCACGAGTGAACCATATTCGTTCGAAACCCGCGGAAGCTTGTCCGTGACCAGTCGGTAAATGATGATCGGCGGAATGATACCATGGACCAGTGGGTCGATTGGTACTCCACCAGGAAGATAGAGGCCTTCGCCGACATAGTTTCGCTCGTCCTGACTGTCGAGGAGCGGGATGTCTGACGAAGCAAGCGTTTGAAACACCTCTTTCTCCGCAGCGACCTGGAGTTCCTGGCCACATGCGTGGTTGGGCGTGATGGTGACGGAGACAAGGGCAATGAGGAATGGAATGAACGTAGCAAAGAATCCAAGGCGGGTGTTTCGGGGTGTAATGCACCCTTCGCTGTTATACCATCCATATCCCATGACAATCCCTCCTTCTGGGCCTGCGGCCCCGTGACTTGGTTATAGTTCTATTGCGTTGTGGGATTCTTGCTATTTTAATTGTATCACAAAAATTTCAAAAAGTCAAACTCAAAGTAACCTTCACTTACCCTGTCCGTAGAATTCTTTTACGGCGGCGGCTACCATCTTGGCATCATCTGTCGTAACATAATTTGTCATGGGAAGAGAAATTACCTCTTGTGAGACCAGATCAGCTATCGGGAAATCTCCGAGTTTATGCCCAAGCCCCTTAAATGCTGAAAAATACGGCAGAGGTACGGGATAGTTTTTCATCGGCCACCAAAGCGGTCCGCGCTCCTTGACCACCTTTAACAAACTACCAAACAGCGGATCGCGCCGCTTAGTTCTTACAACATAGCGACACCAGGTGCCCTTAGTTTCGGGAAGTTCCCGAGGCAAGATCAAATCGCCAACTCCAGCAAGCTCTTTGCTATAATAATCAGCAACTTTTCGGTGATGCTTCTCCCAATAGTCGAGAAAGCCGAGCTTCGCGATAAGAGCCGCCGCCTGAATATCGTGTATTTTTGAGTTGATGCCGATCGTCGGATAATCGTAATAATGAACTTTTGCGCCATAGAAACGCATTCTGCCCACCTCTTCGAGAAGCGCCCGGTCTTTTATAACAAACGCGCCAGCGTTTCCCGGGGCGGCGAACATCTTGGTTGAAGAGAAACTCATGCAACCGACATCGCCCAATGTCCCCACCGACCTCCATTCTCCGTTAATTTTAATTTCGGCCCCGAATGACTGCGCCGCATCTTCGATCACAAATAAATTATGTTTTTGTGCAATGCCTAAAATATCCACAATACCGCGAGTCGGCTGTCCATACAGATGTGCGACGATGATGGCCTTGGTTTTTGGGGTTATCCGCTCTTCTATCTTTGCCATATCCATGGCGTAGTCATCCAAACGAATATCCACAAATGACGGGGTCGCGCCAACCCAACCCACACACGAAGCGGTTGAGATGAAACTGAACGCGGGAACGATAACCTCGTCTCCCGCTCCGATTCCCAAAACCTTAAGAGCTCCAATAAGCGCATCCGTACCGCTATTCATCGCCAAGACCGAAGCGCCATGAAGCCGCGCGGAAAGCAATGCTTCAAATTTTCTTACATGAGGATGCCCAAGAACAGCTTGATGCGTATCGTCTTCAATGACGGCGGCCACCGCCTTTTTTACGGCCATTTTTTCCATCGCCAATATGGATTTTTCTCTGAAAGAAGAAAACATAATATTATTTAATCTTAGGAGA
>CAZVQM010000006.1:0-14193 GCA_964629265.1 uncultured Candidatus Saccharibacteria bacterium
ACATAGAGCGCTTGCTAAAAACATTTATCAAGGTCTCAAAACTTCCGGAGCTTCCTCCTGCGCCACGTCCAAGTTCGGATGGTACGCTTCATGAACCGCGCTACCCGCGAGCTCCGTCATATTCGCATTCTTTTGGTCAGCACCCTCACACCCAAGGTGGAGGGAGGCGGCATTTTCATAGGCGTTAAAGAAATTGCTCGCTGATATACTTTCTCGACACGTGAATTTTTTCCAGCGAAAAAATTCACTAAGGGGTCGCAAAATTTTCTCCCGACGACACGTCGGGAGAACCATGCAAATTTTGCCGACCATTGTCGAGAAAGCATATCAGCTCGCTAGAGCATGGAAAAGAAGGAAGGTTGTCGCAAAAGCATATCGGCTCGCTAGCGCACAGAAACGGAAGAGGATTGCCCTAAAAGTATATCAGTTCGCGAGAGCATTGGGCGAAAGTGGTCTTAAAATAAAGGCGCGGGCGGTGTATTATTAAATGGATGAAGATACAAAACGCGAGCGACATTGCGTCCTCTGCACTCAGAAAATCCGCATGTGAAATTGCCGAGGCCGGGCTCCAGGCGATTGATACTGAAAAGATCGTCAAAAATGCAGTCCGCGTTCGCGGGGACAGTATTTTCGTTCAGGAAGAAGAATTTCCACTCAAAAAGAACAGTGGAGTTTTTGTGGTGGGCGTCGGCAAGTGCGCGACCGAAGCCGCGCACGCGCTTGAGGATATTTTGGGCGATCAACTTTCTGGGGGCGTGATTATTGACGTAAAGACCGGCGCTCCGTTGAAGAAGATAACCGCATATAAAGGAAGCCATCCTTTGCCGACTGAGGCGAATATCGAGGCGTCGTCGCACATTGTAAAGCTTCTTCGCCCGCTTTCGGAGGATGATTTTGTGATTTTTATAATTTCCGGCGGCGGTTCAACGCTTTTATGCCTTCCGGAGGATGCGGGATGCCAGGAGGAAGCGAAAATTCTCCACGAGCTTATGGTGCGGGGTGCTGCCATACAGGAAGTCAATGTTGTCCGAAAGCACTTGTCGCTTGCGCGCGGCGGGTATCTTGCCGAGTACGCCTACCCCGCGTGCTCGGTCGCGCTTATTTTTTCCGACGTGCCGGGAAACGATATTCAATACGTTGCGTCGGGTCCCACGGTAAAAGACACAACTACCCGCGAAGACGCCGAGATCGTTCTCTCGAAGTACGACGTTTTGAACGCGTGCCACATAGATTCTTGTGGGCTTATTGAAACGCCGAAAGACGACAAATATTTCGCTAACGTAAAAAATATCGTTGTCGCGTCAAACTCGATTGCGCTTTCCGCGATGGCGGAGAAAGCCAAAGAGCTCGGCTTTGCGTCCGAGGTGCGGACGCAAAATCTTGTCGGAGAGGCGTCGGATGCCGGGAAAACAATTGTTGAGGATCTTCACAGCGCCCCGCCAAAAAGCGCGCTTTTGTACGGCGGGGAGACCACGGTTACGGTGCGCGGCCACGGAAAAGGCGGGCGGAATATGGAACTTGCGCTTTCCGCTTTGCGGTTTCTTAAAGAAAGAGAAGTGGTGCTTGCGCTTGCGTCCGATGGCCGCGACAACAGCGATATTGCGGGCGCGATTTGTGATATAATGACACGGGCGGGAGCCGCCGAACATAACCTCGATATCGAAAAGTATCTGGACGATAACAATGAATACCCGTTTTTTAAGAAGGTCGGGGATTATCTCCTGACCGGAGACACGGGGTCAAACGTTTCTGATTTAATTATCGCGATAAAAGAATGAAACAAAAAAAATTCATCGCAAAGTTTGAGGACGTTGGCATCAAGGACGTCGCGCTTGTTGGCGGGAAAAATGCCTCCTTGGGTGAAATGATCCGCACGCTCGCAAAAAAAGGCGTGCGGGTCCCGTCGGGATTTATCGTGACCGCCGAGGCGTATCGGCATTTTCTTCACGAGTCAGGACTTGAAAAGCTTATTCATTCTACACTTCGCGGCCTTAATACGAAAAATCTTGCCGAACTTGCCAAGCGTGGGAAATTTATACGCGAATCAATACGGGGAAAGGAATTTCCTGCGGACCTGAAAGTAGAAATACTCTCGGCATACAAAGCGTTTGAAGCCCGATACGGCAAAAATGCGGACGCTGCGGTTCGTTCATCGGCGACCGCTGAGGATTTACCGGGCGCGAGTTTTGCTGGAGAGCACGAAACGTATCTCGGCATTCGCGGGGGCGAGGATGTTCTTCAGGCGGTGCGGGCCGCGATGGCCTCGTTGTTTACTGATCGCGCGATTTCGTATCGCGTAGACAAAAAATTCGACCATTTCAAAGTTGCGCTTTCCGTTGGAGTCCAGAAAATGGTGCGTTCCGACAAGGGAGTGTCGGGCGTGATGTTTACCGTGGATACGGAATCGGGTTTCCGGGACGTTATTTTGATAAACGGCGTTTGGGGACTTGGTGAGCTGATTGTGCAGGGAGAAGTGACGCCGGACGAGTTTCTTGTATGGAAAAAAGGTTTGAAAAATGCGGGTTCCACGCCGATTGTTGATAAGCGGTTGGGAGCAAAAAATCGAAAGATGGTGTATTCGAGCGTGGGAAAAAATATCAAGCAGACAAAAATAATTCAGACGACTCGAAAAGAGCGTGACCGTTTTGTATTAAGCAATAAAGAAATTTTGAAGCTTGCGCGCTGGGGCGCGCTCATCGAAGAGCACTATTCGAAAAAAAACGGCGCGTGGACCCCCATGGATATGGAGTGGGCAAAGGATGGCGAGTCGGGCGAACTTTTTATTGTTCAGGCGCGGCCCGAGACGGTGCATGCCGGGCGCGATTTTTCGAAGGTAAGGGAATTTGCGCTTCTTGAAAAGAAAACCCCGGTAGTAAAAGGCGCATCGGTCGGGTCAAGTATCGCGACGGGGCGTGCGCGGATAATTCTAGATGCAAAAAACGTCGGGCAATTCAGGAAGGGTGAGGTTTTGGTGACCGATATGACGGATCCCGACTGGGAGCCGATTATGAAAATCGCCTCCGCGATCGTGACGGATAAGGGCGGGAGGACGTCCCACGCCGCAATCGTGTCGCGGGAGCTCGGAATTCCTGCGGTTGTGGGAACGGAAAACGCTACAAGAAGGATTACAACCGGCGCGGATGTCACCGTTGATACTACCGGAAGTGAGGGCGCGGTGTACGCGGGCAAGCTTCGTTTTCGCGTGACGGAATCAGATGTCAAAAAAATTCCAAAACCGAAAACGCATATTATGGTAAACGTCGCGATGCCCGAGACCGCATTTGAGACGTCGTTTTTGCCGAATTCGGGTGTGGGGCTTGCGCGTGAAGAATTCATCATTGCGTCAAAAATCGGGATTCATCCGATGGCGCTTATCAATTTCAAAAAGATTGCGCCTAAATTGCAGAAAATCATCCGCAAAAAAACCCGTGGCTGGGAAAATGAAATCCAATTTTATATCGATAACCTTGTGTTTGGCATCGCGAAAATCGGAACGGCGTTTTATCCGCATCCGGTGATCGTACGATTCTCGGATTTCAAGACAAATGAATATCGGACGCTTGTGGGAGGTGAGGCCTACGAGCCGGAGGAGGAAAATCCTATGATCGGCTGGCGGGGCGCGTCGCGCTATTACGATCCAAAGTTCAAGCCCGCATTTTTGCTTGAATGCAAAGCGATTAAAAAAGTGCGGGACGAGATCGGACTCCGAAACGTCATTCCTATGGTGCCGTTTTGCCGGACAACCGAGGAGGCCATGAGCACTCTTGAAATCATGGCGAGCGCGGGGATTACGACGAATTATATCGCGGAAAAGCGGGGACTCGCGAAAAAAAACATTACGCCTGTCTATGTGATGTGCGAGATTCCCTCGAATGTTCTTTTGGCGGACAAGTTTCTTGATATTTTTGACGGAATGTCTATCGGCTCAAACGACCTGACCCAGCTCGCGCTCGGGCTCGACCGCGACTCCGGGATCGTAAGCCACGTGGCAAACGAAAATAACCCCGCGGTGCGAAAACTCATTCGAGAGGTAATTAAAAAATGTCGCGCGCGGAAA
This sequence comes from uncultured Candidatus Saccharibacteria bacterium, assembly GCA_964629265.1. Classification (GTDB taxonomy): domain Bacteria; phylum Patescibacteriota; class Minisyncoccia; order Sungbacterales; family HO2-52-23; genus 2-01-FULL-50-25. The sequence goes on from CAZVQM010000006.1 coordinate 4,058, forward strand.
AAATATATCGGGATTTGCGGCCAAGCACCGTCGGACTATCCCGAATTTGCGGATTTTCTCGTGGGCGAGGGGATCGAGAGCATATCCTTGAATTCCGATACGGTAATCCCGACTACGATACGAATCGCGAAGCAAGAAAAAGCCATGAAGCGGCGTTAGGATAAAACATTCGGTGTGATGAAAATTCAAGATATCACGGTTAGAAAAATTTTTGACTCGCGCGGAGAGCCGACAATCGAGGTTTCTTTGAAATTGGGGAATCGGTGGTTTTCTGCGTCTGTTCCTTCAGGAAAAAGTAGAGGCAGCCGGGAGGCGAAGGTGTTTCCGTTTTCGGAAGCAGTGCGTGTGCTCGCGCGGATTCGAAGGGCAATTCTCAAAAAGGATTTTTCGTCAATTCGGGCATTGGACAATGTGCTTATTCGTCTTGACGGCACGGCAAAAAAATCGCGGCTCGGCGGGAATCTTATGCTCGGAATCTCTGTTGCGTTTGCCCGCGCTCGCGCCGCCGCGGAAAATAAAGAAGTATGGCAAATCCTCCGGAAAGAATTTTTTTCCGGAAATTCAAAGACAAAAATACCGCTCATTTTTGCAAACGTAATAAACGGCGGGGCGCATGCGGATAACAATCTTGATATTCAGGAGTATATGGTTGTTGCGAGGGGCGGTTCGGTGCGTGCGCGTGTGGAAAATCTCATTGATTTCTATAATCGTCTCGGCGCAATTCTTAGGAAGAAGAATTCCGGCCGTAGAGTTCCCGTGGGCGACGAAGGGGGATATTCGCTTGATTTCAAAAATAATTTTGAGCCGATTGCGGTTTTGGAGAATTTGGTTCGCGTGCGCGGTCTCGCGAAGAATTTTTCACTCGCCCTTGATGCCGCAGCAACGGGATTTTACGCACGGGGTTTGTACGCTTTCGGAGGGAAAAAATTAACTTCAGCGCGCCTCGCAGGAGAATATGCGCGCTATTTCGGGAAATCAAAATTGCTTTTTTCCATTGAAGACCCGTTTGCGGAAAAGGACGCGGCTGGATTTTCGCTTATTCACAAAAAAATGCCCGGCGCGTGGGTTGTCGGAGACGATCTCACTGTGACAAATTCCTCGGAGATAAAAAAATACGCCGAACAAAACGCAATAAACGCGGTTATCATAAAGCCAAATCAGATTGGCACCGTGAGCGAAGCCGCGGATGCAATTCTTGCCGCGAAGCAATGTGGATTAAAAACAATTATATCTCACCGCTCCGGCGAAACCGAAGATGCATTTATAATTCATCTTGCGAAGGCGAGCGGGGCGGACGGAGTCAAAATCGGCGCGCCAACAAGGGAGCGAATGATTAAATATAACGAGCTCATGCGGCTCTACCCCGTCACTAAAATTTCGACCGCCGCAGTCGGTTCCCTCGGGTATTGATGAACATATTGTTTTGGAATCAAGCGTTTTCCCGCCCGCTTCGTCGAGGGCGCGAAAAGAACCAGTCGAAATTTAGTGCGAGGTCTACGACAAATAAAAATGAAACGCGCGGTCTATATCGCTCTATTCACGTTTCTTGGAGTTCTTCTCCAGTTTTTGGTACACGCCGGAATTGAAATTCCTGTTATTTCTTTGTTGTTGAATGATTTTGAAACATTCGGTCTCGGCCTTACATGGGATCAGTGGGTCATGATTCATAACGTTGGAACGATTGTGTTGTTTATTATTGGCGCGGTTGGCGGATTTTTGCTCGGCAGATATTGGTGGCGCGCAATCTATATCGAAAAGCGCTTATCATAAAGAGCAGTAAAAATCCCGATTCGTCGGATGGATTTTTTTGTTTCTTCCTGTGCTATTGCAAAAAATCGGAAAATGTATTATAATTGTATATCATTATTTGGAGGGTTTAGGTCCAATACCCGCCGCTAATTGTATTCTTGTACGAAAGGTATCATGCCCCCAAGCGTAAAAGTAGAAAAAGAACTTGAACGAGGCGCGAATATCTCGATAATCGCGCTTCTTGATTCGCTCATAGAGCACGCGAACCGCGCTGAGGCCTCGGATATTCATATTGACCCTCTGGAAAATTCAATCCGGGTGCGTTTTCGGATTGACGGCGTTTTGCATACTATGTATTCGTTTCCGAAGGTAATCCATAACGAAATAATTTCACGCATTAAAATTCTCTCGGGGCTTCGTACCGACGAGCATAGCGCCTCGCAGGACGGGCGTTTCCGGAGTATCTCCGAAGGATCGCAAAGCCCCGTTGACATTCGTGTTTCCATTGCTCCGACCTACTATGGGGAAAATGCGGTTTTGAGGATTCTCGCAGACAAGGCGGAGCAATTTACGCTTGAGACCCTCGGCTTCAATGCGGGTGACCGCGAGAAAATTTCAAAGGCGATACGAAGGCCGAACGGAATGATTCTTTCAACGGGTCCGACCGGTTCCGGGAAAACAACGACGCTCTATACGCTTATCAAGACGCTGAATACGACTGACGTGTCTATCATTACGATTGAGGATCCGATTGAATACTCGGTTGAAGGAGTTGAACAAATTCAAGTGAATCCCCGCGCGGGGCTTACGTTTGCAAACGGGCTTCGTTCAATGCTTCGCCAGGACCCGGATATTATAATGGTAGGCGAGATTCGCGATCCGGAGACCGCTTCAATTGCGGTAAATAGCGCGCTCACCGGGCATCTTTTGCTTTCTACGCTTCATACGTCGGATGCGGCAACAACTCTTCCCCGGCTTCTCGATCTTGGCGTTGAAGCATATTTGGTCGCGTCAACCGTCAATATCGCAATCGGCCAGCGTTTGGTGCGCCGCATATGCGACAATTGCAAAACCCCGAAAAAACTCACCGAAAGCGAAAAACAAAGTTTGTCGGAGGTGCTCCCGCAGGGTGCGGACTTTGACGGAAAATTCGCAGTCGGAAAGGGGTGCGATTCGTGCACGAACACGGGCTACCACGGACGCGTCGGCGTCAACGAAGTAATTGTCGTGGATAATGAGATGCAGGAAGCGATTCTCAAGAGGGCATCAGCCGGCGAACTTCGGCGCATCGCCCTTAAAAACGGCATGGCAAGCATGATCGCGGACGGATTTGGAAAAGCCGCTTCCGGCGTTACAACTATTGAGGAGATCCTCCGGGTACTTCATGACTAATTTATGATTAATACGGCATTGCACATACGAAATAGGATTCTGGCGTTCTTCGGCCGCAAGAAAAGGAAGAAAGAGAAGCAGCCCGTAAGCTCGGCGCCGGCAACGAGCGCGCTTCAAAAGCGGGATCCTAAACGCCGGAGAATTTTTCATTTATCTTTGCATGATCAGATCCTGTTTGCGCGCCGCCTCGCGATACTTTTGAAAGCCGGAGTTCCTATTTTCGAGTCGCTTCGGATGATGAAAAAACATATGTCGTCGCGGTCCGCGACGATTCTCGTCGATGAATTGACCGTCGGAGTCGAGCGCGGGCAGTTTCTCCATGTGAGTTTGGAAAAGCACCGGAGGCATTTGGGCGATTTTGCATTGAATATCATACGGATCGGGGAGATATCCGGCATGCTTCCCGAAAATCTTGCGTATCTCGCCGACGAGCTTGAAAAGAAGCGGCGTCTTCGCAATAAAGTGCGAAGCGCTTTGATCTATCCCGCGATCATCGTCGTTGCGACGATCGGGATTGTGATTATGCTTACCGTCTATATATTCCCGAAGATTCTGCCTATTTTGCGGGGATTCAAGGGAGAGCTTCCGATTACGACGCGTACGCTTATCTTCGTGAGCGACCTTCTTACAAATCACGGACTTCTCATCGGCGGGATTCTGTTGGGGGTTGTGGTCGCTCTCACTCTTCTTTCGCGGATCCAGAAAGTCCGTTTTTTCCTTGACCGCGTCGTATTGCAAATTCCGATTCTCGGACGGCTTTTCCAGTACTATCATATCGTGAATTTCTGCCGCACCCTCGGCCTTCTTTTGAAAAGTGACGTCCGTATCATGGAGGCCACTCTGATTACCGCAGAGACCAGCACGAGTTTCGTCTACAAAAAGTCCTTGATGGAGCTTGCCGAAACGGTCAAAAAGGGCGGGAAGATGTCTCTCTATCTTGAGAGCCGCGAAAATCTCTATCCGCCAATGGTCTCCCAGATGATTACCGTGGGCGAAGTAAGCGGGAAGCTTTCTGACAGTTTGGTATACCTCGCGGACATTTACGAGGAGGAAATAGACGAACTTACAAAAAATCTGTCGTCAACGATCGAGCCCCTTCTTATGATTGTGATGGGACTTATCGTCGGATTTGTCGCGATTTCAATCATTACTCCGATTTATCAGCTCACGCAGAATTTGCAGCCGTAATTTTTTTGAGATGGATTCTCGCAACACAGGAATTTCGTTAATCGAGATAATGGTTGTAATCGGTCTTTTTACTGCGATCGCGGGGCTCTCCATGCTTGCAAGCATAGATATGTACCGCGCGCACCTTTTTCGCGGCGATCGGGATATGCTCATCAGCGTTTTACAGAAGGCGCGTTCGCGCGCAATGAATAATATTTGTCTCGGGTCTGGATGCAGCGACGGAAAATCCCACGGCGTCCATTTTGAATCCGGCGAATACGTGATATTCCAAGGGACAAGCTACAGCGCGCCGGACCCTTTAAATGAGCGTTTTTCCGTGAACGATAACGTAGTCATAAGCGGTCTTCTTAACGTCGTTTTCTCCCAGTTGTCCGGAGACGCGGCGCCGGAAGGGGATATAACCATAGCCGACGATGCGGGCCATACGTCGGTCATAACCATCAATGGCGAAGGACAGATTCTCTGGACAAACTAACAAAGGGTTTTCAACGCTTGAAATGCTTATTGCGATGGCTATTTTGATTTTGGTGCTTTCCTCAGTCATTACGGTGGCGTTCGGCGGGCAGGCGATTCTTTCGGATAGCGAGATTGCGGGCGAGGCCTTGAAGAAAGCGCAGGAGCTGATCGAAGAGGAGCAGTCACTCGCGCGAAAGGATTTCAAATTGGTGAATCCCGTTCCCGAGGCGAGTGACGGTATATATAGAAAGCGGGTTCTTGTTGAGACAGAATCCGATTATTTGACAAAGAAGGTTACGGCGATTGTCGCCTGGACAGGAGAGCACGGCAGGAATCTCGATATCCGGCTTACCGCGCTTGTTACGAATTTTGAGCGCGCCATCGGCGGGGACACCTGCAATTCGGTCGTTACCGGTCAGAATTGGACAGCTCCGATATACGCAAGCTATGGATTTGCGATGGGGGATCTTTTGCCGTCCACAATGACGGGAAATTTTCCTGTCGCGGATATTGACGTCTATAACGGGAAACTCTACGCCGCCGTAAGCGATACGAGTATAAATACAGACCATACTTTTTTCGTATTCGACGCGTCAAATCCGAGCGTACGGCCGCCGTATCTGGGGAGCGCGGACAATGCGCCTACGCGCCAAGACGGAATAAGCGCGATTCACGCCGCGGGGAAGTACGTCTATGCGGCGTCTCTTGTTGGGGCGAGTTTCGGCCCTACGCCGTCCTGCACTCTGGGGCCGAATTGCGCACAGCTTCAGATTTTTAACGTTTCAAATCCGGCGTCGATTCCCACTCCGATTAATTTCAAAGTGCCAGGTGTTTTCGGATCGGGAGGTCAGGCGGCCGGGAAAAGTATTTTTTACAAAAACGGATATGTATATCTTGGGCTTTCAAAGACCGCGTCAGGCCCGGAATTCAATATCATTGATGTCCGCGATCCTTCGAATATTCGATGGATAGGGGGGTGGTCTGCCGGAAACGCCGTAAACGCAATCTATGTGAGGAAAAACTTTGCGTATGTTGCGGTTGCGACGAGCGTGGGTCAGGAGCTTTTCGTTCTTGATATCGCAAATCCCGTAAACCCCGTTGTTGTGGGAGGATTTGATGCCGCAAGCGGAGGATTCGGCGGATACGGGAAAAGTATCTATGCCGTCGGAGATGCGCTTTACTTCGGAAGGACATTTGAGCCGTCGGCAGAGAGAGAAGAATTTTATATATTAAACAATGAAAATCCCGTGTCGTTCCTGCCTGTGCTGGGTAAACGCGACACGGGGGAGAGCGTAAACGGTATAATCGTACGCGATTTTCTCGCGTTTGTTCTTTTGGGGAGCCAGATGCAGATTATGAAAATTTCGAACCCCGTGAACATTGATCCTGCGTACGCCCCCCCGTTCCTTTTTTCAGGAACCAATGTGGGAAAAGCGCTTGATTGCGAAGGGAATTATCTCTATATCGGCACTGCCGACAGCGCCTCTAATGCGGGCGCCATTACCGCCGTAAAGCCCGGCATATGAAAAAAAATTCCGGTTTCACCCTCATAGAAACGCTCGTCTATCTCGGACTCTTTTCTATTTTAATCGGCGGCGCGCTTGTCGCGGCATTCGGCATTTTCGAATCAAACGGACGAAATCAAACCAAAGCGATGGTGCAGGAAGAGGGACAGTTTCTTGCGGCGAAAATTGACTGGGTGCTTTCTGGAGTCCGGTCGGTTGACGCGCCACCCGCATCATCGCCGGGTTCGCTTTTATCGGTGACAAAATACGGAGGCGGCACGGTTGAAGTATCTCTTGCGGGCACCGACATGCGGATCCAGCGGAACGCGGGCCCCGTGCGGACGCTCAATAATTCAAACGTCAAAGTAAGCGGTGTTGCATTTACTCATATGTATTCGGGCGCCGAGAATCCAGAGAGCGTCGAAGCACGCTTTCGCGTAAGCGCGCGCACACCCGGAGGCGTTGACTTCACAGAAGATTTTTTTACCGTAAAATATGTGAGACGATAGTCATATGAAAATCAGAATCCATAGAAAAAACAGGGGATACATAGCGCTTATTTCAACGATCGTAATATCCCTTATACTTCTTGCGCTTACCGCAAACATGAGTACGGCGGGTTTTTACGTGCGGTTTAATTCGCTTGATTCCGAATACAAAAGGGTTTCTCTAGGGTATGCGGAATCGTGCATCCACGCGGCACTGTTGAAACTCGCGAAAAATAATACGTACGCGCCGCCTTCTGGAGGAGAAACCGTTTCCGTAGGGTCCGAGGCATGCACAATCATCGAGGTTCTTACGGATCTTAGCGACCCGACCAAAAAAACCATAAAGACAAAAGCGAGCTTCCGGGGGGCCTTCAGCAATATGGAGATCGTGACGATTATTCAGGACCCTCTCGTGGCGCCGCGGATTCCCGCATACATTTTTGTAGTGGTTCAGGTTGTGAATGATAATGGCGGCATGTCCAGTGCAGGTGACTTTACGGTGAATCTCACGGCGGTAAATCCATCCGCAAGTTCGTTCCCCGGAGCCGAGACCGGCACGCTTATTACCGCAGACGCCGGACCGTACAGCGTCTCCGAAACCGGGCCCGCGGGATACCTCACGACGTATTCCGCCGATTGTTCGAGTACAATAGCCGAGGGCGAGACAAAGACGTGTACCATTACGAATAACGACGTGCCGACAACGGCAACGCTTACGGTGATTGCAAACGTCATAAATAATAACAGCGGCTCACTGGGGCCGGGCGCTTTTCCGCTTTTCATAGACGGTATCGCCGTCTCAAACGGCGTTGGCGTTACGGTCTCTCCCGGGTCGCACACGGTAACCGGAACCGGCGCTGGGGGATATTCGGCGTCCCCGTGGGGGAACCATTGCGCATCCGACGGTACGATTACGCTTGCGGTGGGCGAATCAAAAACATGCATCATTACCTACGACGATCCGGCGCCTCCTGCTCCCGCATGCGCGGATACCGTGATGATGCTTGACCGGACGGGGAGTATGTCGTCAACTGATCTTGTAAATGAACGTATCGCCGCAAAGGGGCTTCTCGATCTTTATGCTCCATTGTCTCCAGCTCCTAAGGTCGGCGTGGGTGTGTTTGGCAATCCAGCCGATACTACCAATTGGTCTGCTATCATCGTGGGGAATCTTACAGATGTATATAGTGGCCTCTATACTGCCATAGATACATGGCTTGCCACCTCCAACGGAGGTACAAACCTTAGTTCAGCAATCAGTGTCGGCCACAATGAATTGATTTCCAACGGCAGCCCAACGGCCGCGAATGTTTTGATTCTTCTTTCCGACGGCGATACGAATAGACCGACAACAAACCCAATAGAGGCGGCGCTTGATGCGGCCGATGTCGCAAAAAGCGCAGGTACGAAAATCTTCACGATATTTTTTGGCACTGATCCAGATGGCACCGGCTTCAGTGGTCAAGGATTGTTAGCCGCTCTTGCTAATGGTAGCGTTCCGGTCGGAACAGGCCATCCAGGACACTCGGGCGCTTTGCATGAACTTGGCTCTGCGAACGACCGTTTCTTAAATGGCGACAGTGGGTTTTTATCTCCGAGCGCGAGTTCTAACAGTGGTTGGTCTAATCCCAACTATGCTTTCGTATCCGATAATAATAGGGCGGTAGCTAATTCTGATTCAGATATTGTACGGTATTATAATTTTAATTTTTCTATTCCAACCGGGTCCGTCATCAATGGTATTGAGGTGCAAGTTGAAGGATATACTGCTAATTCAAGACAAGCCCAAATTTCTCTTTCCTGGAATGGGAGTTCTTATACATTTGGCTCTGGGATTAAAACGACCAATATGCCCGGGACTACTGCGGTAGCCGAAGATATCCGCACATTTGGAGGTTCCACAGATACATGGAACAGAACGTGGATACCCGGCGACTTCACGAACGCTAATTTCAGGGTGCGACTCGATGCGAATTCATCCAGTGGAGATTTAAATATTGATCACGTTCGGGTGAAAGTTTATTACACGTACCCCGACGCTGTCGCTGAAAATGCCGACGGTGACTACTTCTTTATTTCTCCGACAGCCGCCGATATGCCGGCGCTTTTCGAGACAATCGGGACGATTGTTTGCCCCGCGGCCGCGCTCCCTCCGCCCCCGCCTCCTCCGACAACCGGAACACTGCAAGTGATCACAACAGTCATAAACGACAACGGCGGAACAAAAGTGGCAAATGATTTTACCATGATTATAACCGCAGTAAATCCTTCCATTAATTCATTTCCCGGAGTTGCAACGCCCGGCAGAGCGGTAACTGTAGAGCCGGGTTCGTACAGCGTAGACGAAGGTCCAACCGGTCCGTATGTGAAGACATTTGCCGGATGCTCCGGAACTATCGCGGCAGGCGAGACAAAAACATGCACAATTACCAATGACGATACGCCGCCCCCTTCGAATCCGCCTCCGCCCCCTCCGCCTCCTCCGAATATCACGATTGAATCATGGGTTGAACAGCCAAGCGGACCATAGCCGTAGACCCCTTGTCAGATTTCTGGATATGTGCTATAGTCGTTCGTACAAGAAAATCCGCATTGGCAGCCGAACCCGGCGGAATTACAAAATAAATTATTAAAAATTATACGTATGGATGTAACCATAAAGAAAAATCAAGGTCTCAACAAAGGATTTACCCTTATTGAAATCCTCGTTGTCATCGGGATTATTGCAATCCTCGCCGCGGTCGTATTGATTGCTATAAACCCAGCGCGCCAGTTCGCGCAAGCGCGAAACTCCCAGCGAACAAGTAATCTCCAGGCGATTTTGAATGCCATCGGGCAGAATATGGCGGATAATAAAGGGATATTCTATTGTGGTGGCTCTCCTATGTCGCTACCCGCATCGTCGACGGTAATAAAAATGGGTAGTTTTGCTGATATTCGAAATTGTATTGTCCCAACATATATGTCGGAGATTCCTGTAGACCCAAAGGATGGTGTTGTATGGACTGGATCAAATTATAATACGGGATATGAAGTGCTTCAGAGTGCAAGTACCTCGAGGATTTTGATTAAAGCGCCTTCCGCAGAACTTGATCAAAACATATCTATTGAGCGTTAATTCGGTATAACGAATATCAAAAATCCGCCTCGAGGCGGGTTTTTGAATTGTGGTGAAGAATTACGCGTCCTTCATCGCGTTAGAGATCCGATATGCGACCTTTTTTGTTTTCCTGCGGATTTCGGGAGTATTTTTTCACGTTTTATCGCAAGTTTGACGCGTCTCATGGATTTAAAAACAAAAAGCGGATGTTCTAGGTGAACATCCGGTGTTTTCGGAGTTTCGGGTAATCATGCCAGT
>CAZVQM010000007.1:0-9859 GCA_964629265.1 uncultured Candidatus Saccharibacteria bacterium
TACATCGGCAAGGCGTGGTGCTTTGGGAACTTGGAGGTGAATCCGTTAGAGCAAGGTAACTACAGTGGTCCAAACAATCCGGCTAATGATGAAGTGAATCCCAGCGGATCGGCTACACCGGAAGACGGTGGAATCATCTGTAACGGTTCCGGATTAGACAATAGAACCCAGACCGACAAAATAACGGCAGATGTTGTCTTTACCGCGCTTCAGGATAGGTGGAACCCTAACTTCAAGTGCGGAGGCGAAATTGGCTGTCTTGATAAAGCAGATGTGATGCTCGTGCTTGACCGCTCAGGCAGTATCTCAAACACCGACCCCGACGGTGGAGGGCCCCTCTTGAGCGAGTTACAAACGCTTAAGAATGCCGCTAAAGCGTTTGTTGATGCGTTGGCTCCATCGGCTGATGGTGTTCATGTAGGCATGGTGAGTTTTTCATCAAGCGCCACATTGAACTCCCATCTTACAAGCGATGGCGCATCAGTTAAGACCGCTATTGACGGTTTAACAAGCGGCGGCAATACGAATTTGGAGCATGGAATTCAACTCGCCGATGGAGAGCTTGATGATGCGCATCTGCACGACAGGGATGATACAGAGGCCCCCGACATTATTGTCCTCATCACTGACGGCGAGCCAACCGCAAGTAACGGTCCTCTCACACATAGGGAAGATGCGAGAGTTGCTGCTGATAATGCGAAATCTGACGGCGTAGAAATATTTGCCGTTGGCGTTGGCATTACATCAAGCAACGCTACGTACTTGAAGGATGACATTGTGAGTCCTCCTTCGGTTGACCATTACTTTAACGCCGTGGACTTCAATGAATTAGAGGCGATACTTGCAGACATTGCAAACTGCGAATAAGGAGTGCCTTGGCTTCTTCGCCTGCCCTTCCTCCCCTGTGAGGGGAGGAAGGGCGCGGCGGCAGTTCCCACGAATGAAATTCAACAGGATCAAAAAAATTACATACTACGGCATTATAGGCCTTCTGGCTTTGGTTGGGCTTTTGGTTGTAATTTCCGCTTTTCCCATTACCGGAAATTATCAGATCAAAGTGGTGCAATCCGGCTCTATGGAGCCGTCAATAAAAGTGGGGAGCGTGGTAGTCGTAAAACCCTCCGAGAGTTACGAGGCGGGCGATGTTATTACGTATGAAGGCGGCTTCAGAGATGAACGGGGCGGCCGTATTCCTGTTACTCACAGAATAGTTGAGAAAAAAACTGAAGGCGGCTCTCTTGCCTATGTGACCAAAGGAGACGCGAACGACGACCCCGACAATCGCGTTGTCCGTGAGCGGCAGATCATTGGAAAGGTACTCTTTGATGTGCCATATATGGGGTACATAGTTGAAGCGGCACGCAAGCCGTATGGTTTCCTTGCCATAATAATTATTCCGGCGGCGATTATAGTGTATGATCAGGTTGAAGTAATTTGGAGAGAGGCCAAAAAACTGCGCGCGAAACGGAAAGACGACAGCGAGCCGCCGCAGGAAGACAAAAAATTAGAAAATGCAGCATGAGAAATATGAAAGTCGCGAGAAAGATTTCAAAGAGGGTTAAAAAAATCGTGAAGCGCGGAGAGAAACACCGCAAAGCCCCAAAGCGCTCCGTACGAAAGATTGTAATTTCGTCGAGAGAGCGGCGTTTTGTTATTCCCATTTCGATACGGATTCCCATTTCCCGCAGGTCGTTTGCGGTTATGCCATCGGCGCCGCCCGCGCTGCGGAGGCGTTCGTTTTGGGCGGCCATTTTTGGAAAAAAATTTAGCGTTGCGAGGGCAGGCCTTGTTTTGGCGTTGACGGTTGGCCTGAATCTTTTCGGATTTTTGTCAATCGGGAACACCGTCGCTTTTTATAATGACACCGAGTCGTCAAACGGCAACATATTTGTGGCCGGTTCTTTGGATTTTACGGTTGATGTGGAAAAGCCGGACAATCGTTTCCAGACCCATACTCAAGGAGGATGGGGTGCGGGAGCTCACGGCAATAACCCTGGCGCGTATCGAGATCTTAATTTCGCCTCTGCTTTTCCGAGCGGGGCCGTGATAGGGCTTCCGGGCGCGAATTACTCCGCGACTTTTACGGACGCAGAAGCAGTAAAGGATTTTTTGCCAGCAGGATCTACGCCGATGCCTTTTATCGGAGATCACGTTGACCCGATTTTAACCGAAGCCGGAGTGCTTGCGGGGCAAGTTTTGGCTTTGACTTTGAATGTTGGTTTTGATTTGTATGATCCTGATCTTGCTTTGAGCGTAAACAATTTGAAGGATTATGTTATAGATGACTCGTCCGTGCCGTGCGACGGGATGACTGTGCAGGAAGTTTTAGATGAAGCGAATACTATTTTGGGAGGTTTGCCGAGTGTTTTCTCGGCGTCGGAAATAAACGAGTGTGCTACGTGGATCAATGAAGAATTCGACGGGGGCGGAGACGATGGCTTGGTTCCGGGCGGCTCTATTACCCAATTCGCCACTATAGTGAACGAGGGGACTCTTGGGTTTCAATATACGGTAGAGGTGGAGAAAACAGGCGGAGACGAAGATTTTTGTAATGCGCTGGATCTTGAGGCAGTACTTGAAGGCACAACGAATTATACGGGGAATCTCATGGATTTTGTTTCTTCACCCGTGGTTTATTCGGTTTCTGCCGATGAGTGGGAGTTTATAATTTCTCTTCCGGCGGATGCCGATGTTGAGGGCAGCTGCAGTTTTGATTTTGTTTTTTCCGGCTGGCAGACGACTTTGCCTAATTTTGGAGGGTTCTCGGATATAGAGCGAGTTGATGACCCTGTTCATAGCGTGGCTTCCATAACAGTGGAGAGCGGAGACGGAAACGGAGGAACTGATTCTGGAGGTGAGTCCGCCATTCAAGAATTTGGTTTGGACAACGAGCCGAAAGGCGAGGAGGCGGTAACCGGGGAAGGTGTTGATGATACGGGTGATGCTCTCGGTGATGGCGGAAGTGATTCTAATGACGGACAGACGGGCGAGAATCCCGATGAGGGAGTAATTGTGGGTGATGCGGCTGGCGATGGGGAAACGGTAGATGTAGATGACACAAATGTTCTCGATGATTCTTCCGGCGGTGGCGGCGCGACAGAAGAAGGCATCCCCGACGAAAATGATTCTTCTAGCGGTGTGGCTGTGGGGCCGGACGGGTCAATCGAACCGTTGCCGTCTGATCCGCTTCCGCCGGCGATTGATCCTACGGAAGATTCGTCTTCGGATCCTGTTCCTTCTACTCTCGAGCCGACACCCCCATTAGAACCTTCTGGCGAAGGTTTAACGGGGCAAGCAGAGTCAACTTCTGAATCTACACCCGCGCCCGCTCCGTCTCCTGAACCTGCACCGGCTCCAGAATCGCCCACGCCGTCTGAACCTGCATCGTAAACGGCGGATTTTGTTGACGCAGAAAAGCCCTCTCGAGAGGGCTTTTGGTGCGTCTACGGGATATCTGTTGTATTGCATTTATTATTGATTTTGATAGGATTTATATATGACTACACTATTAGAAAAAGCAATAAAAAAACTTGAAGGTCTACCTAAAAAGCGACAGAATAGCTACGCTTTTATTATTTTTGACGAATTGGATAGTGAAGCGCGGTGGGACAAACTTTTTGCCCGCACTTCCGACAAGCAGATAAAAAAGATGGAGCAAATGATGCGCGATGACTTGAAGAAGGACATCACTCCTCTCGGCCAATTCCTAAGAGTTTAATGACCGGAAAAACAACCGAAAAGTTCGAGCAGTTATTCTCCAAATTGCCTCCGCAGATACAGAAACGTGCGCGGAGGTGTTTATTTATCTGGTCAAATAACCCATCGCATCCAAGCTTGCTTTTCAAAAAGCCCTTTTTGCGCAGGCCTTTTTGGTCAATTCGCATTGCCAAGGGTTACAGGGCAATTGGTTATTTAAATGGCAATTCTATGTACTGGTTTTGGATTGGCAACCATGACGATTACGAACGGCTCTTATCTCAACTCTGATTATAAACAGAATCACCAATGTATTCCGAGTCAGCCTCTACTCACCCGTTAGAAGCGTAAACTTCTAAAGTTCGACTTCACTATCTGGCATGGAAGAAGCGTTTAGACAATTTCTTTCCGGGTATCCGCTCCTCGCGCCGTTTGGGTTTATCATCGTTCGCGCGCTTGCGATTATAGTCGCGCCGATACCGGGCGCGTTCGTTGATATCGCCGGAATTGCTGCATTCGGCTGGGTGAAAAGTTTTTTTCTTGCCGAAGCGGGCGTCATGGCGGGCGCCGTGATTTCTTTCCTGATTGCGCGCCGATTCCGCGAACCGATCGCGACCCGTTTCGTGTCTCTTCAAAAACTTCGCGAATGGGAGGGGAATCTGTCCGGGGTGAGGCGCTTCTGGGGACTTGTCCTTTTGCGGCTCTTCACAAGCTCTCTTTTCGACTATATAAGTTATGCCGCGGGGCTAACGGCCATGAAAATGCGGACGTTCTTTTTCGCGTCCCTTATCGGAAACATTCCGGGGCTATTGGCATTTTATTACTTTGGCGGATTATTTTATCAAAAGGGTTGGTACTACGCGTTTGTCGGTGTTGCAGTACTTCTTGTCCTTTTTGGATTCTTTACGGACAAGGGGAAGGGGATAACTCGGCTTTTGACTGATTTGAATATTCTTTCTATAAAGGAAGATACCAAGAATGAGAGGGGAATCGGGGACCAGCGAGGTTCTTGACTTTTTGGCTCGCAGAAGTCCTGCCCTTTAGAGCGGGGTGCGGGGATGAATCCTCATTCGTGTCCGATCGGACAAAAGTGTGGAGTTGGGGAGATGTGGTTTTTTACCCGAGATTGTCCTTGACACAATTGGAATTTCTTTGTATAATGTTTTCACTTTCCATAGGAATCTTTTTATGTATACTATGAAGAACTAATTAATTTTCCGATCCGAAGAGGGGGATTCGGGCCGGTCTACTTTATTATATGAATACCCTTATCTCTTCGCGCTATACGGGTCTAGTTCAGAAGGCTGTCGCGGTCGCGTCGATCGTTTTCATGACGATTGCCCCTTTGCCGTTTCCGTTGTTTGTCGCTCAAGCGGCGGACACGCTTTTTTCGGACGGATTTGAATCCGGCGATTTTTCCGCATGGAATTCGTTTCAGACGCCGCAGTGGGCGGTTTCGACAGGCGGGGCGAATTCCGGCTCCTACCGCGCGGAAATCCAAGGGGATACCGGATCGTCGGACGACATCATTTCAAAAGCGGTTTCGACCGTTGGCTATGGGAGCGTAACGCTCCGCTATTGGTACAAAGTTGCGGCAGGTCTTGAGTCGAACGACTACGTGAAAGTTGAGTGGTACGACGGATCAAGCTGGCACCAGGTTGCGAACTATTCAAACGTCAACACAACCAACAACTATACCGAAGCAGTTCATATCCTTCCGTCTACCGCCTCGCATAACTCGAACTTCCAGTTTCGTTTCAGAGCGAAGTTTAATTCAAACGGAGATGTTGTACGCGTAGATGACGTAGAAGTTGTTGCAGAGCCGCTTGAGATCGTCGCAAATCCCTCTCTTCCGAATTCCTGCGGGCTTGATATCGCGCTTGTTCTCGACAGCTCGGGTTCCATCAGCACGAGCGAGCTCGCCCAGATGAAAGGCGCAATGAAGTCGTTTGGTGACGCATTTCTCCCCGGAACTCCGACCCAGTTTTCAGTCGTTGATTTTGACAATACCGCGACAGTGCTGAGGGCGTTTACCGGCGACGCATCGCTTATCAACGCCGCGGTTGACACTCCGACAAGCGGAGGCGCGACCAATTGGGAGGATGCCTTGGTAAAGGCATGGAGCACGTTTGATCCCCGGGCGAATCCGAACCTGATTATTTTTGCTTCAGACGGCAACCCGACGGTAAATAACGGTCCGGGCGGCGGAAGCACGGGAGGAACAACCGACGGCAACGATCTTTTGAATGCAATCGCAGAGGCAAACAGTATCAAAGGCGCGGAAACCCGCATCATCGCTCTTGGCATTGGCAATGATCTTGATGTCGAGAATCTGAAGGCAATATCCGGGCCAAATGTGGATACCGGCGCTTCGTCCGATGTTATTACGACAAATTTTTCAACTCTCGCGTCTGATCTTGCCGAACTTGCGAGCGAACTTTGCGGCGGGACGATTACGGTCCGCAAGGTAAACGATGTTGACGGGAATTCCGAAACGACCGATGACCGAACACCTGAAGAAGGATGGATGATTGACATTGACGGCTCTCCAACAAATCCGGATCCAGTCGCAACCGATGCGGACGGTTATACGCCTGCCGTGGAAGTGGATGCGGGGACATATTCAATCGCTGAAACGCTGAAAGACGGATATGATTTCGTATCGGCGTCCTGCGAGAAGAGCGGCGGAGGACCTGTTGGCTCAGAGTCAGGAAACGGCGTTTCCGGCGTTGAAGTCGGAAACAGCGACATTATTTCCTGTATATTCATAAATCATAAAAATCTTCCGCCGGTGATTACGTTGTTGGGCGATAATCCGGTTGAGTTGGTTGTGAATGTTGATTCTTATAGCGAGGCGGGTGCAACAGCTGATGACGCGGAAGACGGCAATGACTTCCCTGTCACAGATATTGATAGCTCTGCTGTGAACAAAAGCGTTGTCGGATCATATTCGGTCTTCTACAATTTTACCGATTCAGACGGTCTCGCGGCTGGAGAGGTTACGCGGACCGTCAACGTCGTTGCTGGCGCAAATCAGTGCAATGATACGCTCGATAACGATGACGATGGTTTTACCGATTATCCGGAAGATCCCGGGTGCGAAAGCATTGTTGATCCCAGCGAAAACGAACCGCCGGTTATAGCCCTTACGGGCGCAAATCCGCAGGTTGTGACGCTTGGTAGCGCATACACGGAGTTGGGCGCAACAGCTGATGACGCGGAAGACGGCCAGGACATTACGGTAACAGATATTGACAGTTCTGCCGTGGATACAAGCGTTGTTGGTTCTTACTTGGTCTTCTACAATTTTACCGATTCAGACGGCGCTGCTGCGGCAGAAGTTATCCGCGAAGTAAAGGTAAAGACAGCGTGTTCCGACGGAATTGATAATGACGACGATGGAAATATTGACGATGAAGATGCGGGTTGCGAAGGGACACAGGACAATGATGAAAACGCAAAGCCGGAAATTGAGCTTGTCGGCCTTAGCTTGGTGAGTATTGTGGCGGGAGACCCCTATAATGAGCAGGGGGCGGTTGCTCACGACGAAGAGGATGGAGATAATCCGGCTGTTATCGGAGGCGATGCCGTGAACAGGAGTATCCCCGGAACGTATGTCGTAGCATATAATTACACGGATTCAGACGGAGTTTCTGCGAATGAGGTAACAAGAACCGTTGTCGTTACCGCAAAACCGCAATGCTCCGACGGCGAGGATAATGATGAAGACGGAAAAACTGACAGCGAGGATCCTGCGTGCCATACCGACGGCGACGCGGGGAATTCCGGATCATACGATCCAGAATTGAATGATGAGGGAGACGATCCGGCGCCTAGCCCTCAATGCTCGGATGGCGTTGATAATGACGGCGACGGGAAAATTGATTATCCGGCGGATTCCGGGTGTTCCGCTGCATCGGACAACGACGAGTCAAATCCGCTCTTTGACTGCAATGATGGCGGAGATAATGATAATGACGGCCTTATTGATATGGCAGATCCTGATTGTAGCGATCCTTCAGACGATTCAGAATCCGGTTCAAGCGGTTCCGGCGGCGGTGGGGGTGACAGTTCTTCGGGGAGCGGCGGCGGTGGAGGAGGCGGAGGCAACGGCCCGATTTTTAATCTTACATTTCCGTCTTCAGGCGGAGGCGGAGGAGGTGGCGGCGGATCTCCGGGGCTTGTCTTGGGCGCTGCGGCTGAAGACAATCTTCCCGAAGGGTGCAGTGCGTATTTATGGGAATACATTCATATTGGCAGAAAGAATAATCCAGAACAGGTGAAAAAGCTTCAGATGTTTCTTAATACCGAGATGGGAGCAAATCTTCCGATCACCGGGTTTTACGGCTCGCTCTCGTATAGCTGGGTTGAAAAATTCCAGGTGAAGTATTGGGAGGAAGTTTTGAAGCCGTGGGTTCCGCATGGCCTTCCGACAGAGAAAACGCCGACCGGATATGTCTACAAAACAACACGGCGCTGGATCAATATGTTGAATTGTCCATCGCTCAATCTCCCGATTCCGCCGTTGCCGTAATGGAAAGAGAGGACTTTTTCAATCCCCGCCTTTCAAAAGGCGGGGATTGAATTTTGTCTTGTTTCGTGATATAATACGGGAACCGTATGAAAAAACATCTCCACAATTTTTTCATCCCACACGAGGGAAATGATTTTCGTCCCCACTCGCTTCGCGGGGAATCGGTTCTCATGTTCGGCACTGTCGCCGTCCTCCTTTTTGCGGGCGCGCTTCTCAATACGTACTTCGCTGCAAAGACGAATTTTTATGCGGCAGTTGTTCCGTCGGTTCTCGCGGACTTTGCGAATGACGACCGTCGAACTCTTTCCCTTGGGCCGCTTCAATGGAGTCCAGTTCTTGCGGAGGCCGCACGCGGGAAGGCCGAGGACATGGCCGAAAAAGGGTATTTCGCGCATACGAGCCCCGAGGGCACGACACCGTGGCAATGGTTTCGAAAAGCGGGATACCGTTATCGCTATGCGGGAGAAAATCTCGCGGTCTATTTTAGCGATTCGTGGGACGTCCATACGGCGTGGATGGATTCTGCGGGACATCGCGCAAATATTTTGAGCGGGAAATTTACCGAGATTGGCATCGCGGCCGCAAAAGGAATATATCAGGGCAGGGAGACGATTTTTGTTGTCGAGCTTTTTGGGAAGCCGCAAGCAGAGGCGAGCAAAGCGCCAGAAACCGCTTCGGTCCCTCCGGTTGTATCGGGGACTGAGAAAGCGCCGCCGGCCGAGAAACCTCGTGAGAAAGTTGCGAGCGCCGAAAGCAAATCGGAGAGCGAGCTTTTTATCGCAGTTGCGGGAGAAGACAAAGAGGCGGATGCGCCCTCCGGCGCAAGCGCGGCCCCGCGCGCTCTGTATTCATCCATCGTTGAGCGCACGGCCGCGACCCCGCATTCGAATCTTCGTTTGTCGTATCTCATTCTATTTGTTACAATAGCGTTTGCGCTTTTCCTCGGTATTTTTGTTGAGATCCGGCGCCAGCATTCTCTCCATATTGCATACGGCATTTCGCTTCTCGCGTTTCTTTCGCTTCTGTATTACGCAGGGGAGGCATACGTATTCACGAATGTTTTTATAATCTGATTCGCATTATGGGAAAACGCTTTTTTTTATTTCTTAAACGTCCCCGTATTGCGATTCTCGCGATCGTCGTCGTTCTCCTCGGCGTCGGAGGATATTTTTTGTTTTGGAAAGACGGCGAGCCCGCGCGCGAAATCGCCGCAGCGAAGAGAATGGATATCCGCCAGGAGGTGAGCGTCACGGGCCGCGTTGAGCCGATTGAATCCGTTGATCTTTCGTTTGAAAAAAGTGGGCGCGTGCGGCGAGTCGCTGTCGCGGTGGGCGAGCGCGTCTCCCCGGGGATGATTCTTATGTCACTCGAAAACAGTGACCTCTACGCGAATCGTGCCGAGGCCGAAGCCGACTTGAAAGTCCAGCAAGCGATTCTTGGCGAGTATCGGCGCGGCACGCGCCCGGAAGAGATCTTGATTTCGGAGGCGAAAGTGAAGAGCGCGAAGTCCACGGTCATTGACGCAACTTCAAATCTCATTGATAAAATTTCCGATGCCTATACGAAATCGGACGATTCGGTTCGGAATAAAGTCGACCAGTTTTTTCTGAATCCGCGCGGCTCCAATCC